>WQYJ01000007.1 GCA_009781325.1 Propionibacteriaceae bacterium
CCGCATCGTGAGGCGATGGGGTAGAGGTGAAGGTGGCCTTCGGCTAACTCATTCAACCCGGCAGCATCGGTGCGCAGCAAGGTCGCCATCTGGTCGATGAAGGCTCCCGTACCTCCGGCGCAGGTTCCGTTCATGCGCTGTTCGGGTACGGGCTTGAGATAGGTGATCTTGGCATCCTCGCCGCCCAGTTCAATCGCGACGTCAACATCGGGGTAGCGCCGTTGAACAGCATGCGTACCGGCAATGACCTCTTGGATGAACTCAACATCGAGGGCTTGGGCGATTCCCAGGCCGCCGGAACCGGTGATAGCCACCGCTGCATCAATGTGCGGGAAAGCCTCGGCCAGGTCGTCAATCAGGCGCACAAGCTCCGCCTGGACATCGGCATTATGGCGCCGATAATCCTGATGGACGACATCACCGTCCTTGATGAGGACGGCCTTGAGAGTAGTAGACCCAACATCCAAACCCAGTGAATAACTGGGGGAGTTGTTGAGCTGCGTCGCTCTGCCCACGCATCTCTCCTTCATGGTCAATTGGAATGCTCTGACTCCCTACGCTACCGTAAGCAGACCCCAAGGTCACAAATATGCACATCTCTTGGCAAGTCTTTCATTGCCGTTGTTCGACGTGGGGCCTCAGATCTGGTACTCTCGTATGCGCGATCCTCCATAGCTCAATTGGCAGAGCGTCGGACTGTTAATCCGCAGGTTCCTGGTTCGAGTCCAGGTGGGGGAGCAAGGATAAGGCTCTCGGTTTTTAACCGAGGGTCTTGTTGACTTTCGGGTCGATCAATTGTGATCGGTAGTGACAGAGTTTTTGACTAACGCGGACCCAGACTGGGGTATTTCTATCGAATATGTAAAATGTCCTAAAACGCGTACTACCACCAGGGCAATAATGACGACAAGGCTCGTCATACTGGTACAATAAGTGCAAAGCGATGGAGTCGCGAATCCGGTAGAGACCATTGAGACCTTGGGTGAAAACCCCCCTCGGATGGAGAACCGGTAGTAGTTGGCGAGGCAATCCAGTGCGATTACGTGCTGGTGAACCTCGTCCCATCGCTTTAGTTCTGCTCATCGCCTGTCGGCGCTTGGGAACCTCGGTGAAGATAATCATCCAATGATGGAATATCACAGTTGTTCGATTTGGCGAATTCTCTCAGCTTGGCTTCTAGCTCATCTCGCATCTTCACAGTATCAGCAACAAATGATGCCCAATCCACTCCAGTTGCTGCCAAGTTTCCACGCGTGTCAAATAGGGCTTCGCGAGCTTGAATCTTCACTTCATCCAGACGGAGTTGAAACACAGAAGGAGACAGGATTCTCCGACTACTAGGATGACGCTGATCTACAGGAATAACACGAGCCTCACGTAGTTCAAGTCTGTGTGCCAGCCACCTCAGTCGTCCTGGATTTCCCAGTGCCAATGCTCGTGATGTGGCAAAGGCAGCAATGTCTGCGACCCACAGCTCATGTGTTCTTCTATCATCTGCGTGCATTAGATTCGCTTCTGAGATATCTCCTGCGGCTATCAACCCTTGAATCGTGTGTATGTCATGGTAGTCATTCAGCTTTTCTTGATTATGCCCAGGGCTTCGCTGAAACGAACCGTCACGTGTATCAAGAACAAACTCCTTGACACCAAGACCTTGAGATCCACGGGTAACCAACTCAGCAAGACAACGCTGGCGAGCTGCTTCCCATGAGTCAAGAATCGGCGCACGAACGGAAAGAATGATTTGAACCGCAGAACAGGAAGCGATGACCTGTTCAGCGTACTGTAAGACATGAGGCGTACTGCGCTCCATTTGGAAGGCATGAAGATTCTTCTGTGGTTGGTGTAGGGCTATCCGATGCAACTTCCGCATCAGAGTTTGGAAGTCGGGTGACATCCTGTCAATAACCGCAGCACTCATCAAGTAGAAGTGGCCCTGTTGATCTGTGTTGCGGCTGGACTCATCCACATAGGCGATGAGACGGCGAGAAGCATTAGGCATGAGAGTAATCTACGCTGGACTACCGACAAGGTTCTTCTGGAAGATGACCTCCACGCACCGCAATATCGCATCTATCTCTAAGAATCTTGTGAGCGCTGTAGTGGCAACACCAACAGTCTTTATCAATGAAGCTTCCGTAGGTGTGTCAATTGTCGTTAGACCCCAGGATTTCAACATTGAGCCCGAGTCTAATGAAACCGAGGCTGGGACCTTGCTTGTCGGCGAGGAGCGACTTGTCGCGGTCCAAGAGCCCGGCTTTGACTTGGCCACGCGGGGCTCATGGACCACGGCGAGGGTCTCTACTGTTTGCCGAAGTAGATCGGAGTCGGGTTGAACTGGCTGGGTGTACCAGGGTTGACCACCCACAACTGGACCTTGCCACCCTCATCCAGCACCTTGCGTTTCGCCGGATCAGTAAGTGTGAATCGCAGCACGTCCAAGCCGCCCTCAGTGCTGTATGTCACGTCGCTACCCTGATAGGTCACCAGGTCCGCATAACCAATTCTGACATCCACCCGAGCGTTCGCCTCAAAATCAGTGCCCTTGACCGTCACCACATATCCGGCATTCGCACTAGCCGTCGCAGGCTTAGGAACAGGCACCAACTTGACACTAGCAAAGTAGATCGGAGTCGGGTTGAAAGGATTACTACCTCCCAGGCTCACCGCCCACAGCTGCAGTCTCCCGCCGTCATCGAGCACCGTCCGCTTGGCCGGATCAGTCAAGGTGAATCGAATCACGTCGAGTCCGCCCTCCACCGATCTCGTCAAGTCCGGACCACCATAGGTAACGACATCGGCGTAGTTCCAGCGGATGTCTATGCGGGGGTTGACCCCAAAATCCTTGCCGCGAACGGTAACGACATAGTTTGAGTCAACACTCGCGATCTGAGGATCCGGCGTCGGCGTCACATACCCCTGCGGTGGCTTGACACTGATCCGGGCCACGCTGGGCGACGCCAGACCAACATTGAAACTCCCCTGGAATCTCACGGATGCAGGCGCGTCCGAAGGCGTGCCGCTCGGTCGGATGCGATACGTCAACGTCGCCTTTCCACCGGCCGGAATGCTCAGAGGCTGAGCCTCCAGCGGACCCGTCAGCGTGTACCCAACACCCCCTGAGATCGAGCCATCCACACGCCCCGTCACCGAGGTGTCATTGAAGTTGTAGACATTCACCTTGACAAGTGAGTCAACATTGGCTGGGAGCTGGTATCCACCGGGGCCCTTCGCGTTGTCACCCAGCTTCACCGGGAAGATCGGATCCACCACGATTCTCTGGGATTCGGTGTGGGTCTGCACCACAACGGGCAGTTCGACGTGAGGATTCGAGGTGTACGTCGAGGCGGGAATTGAACCGGCAACCTTCAGATAGATCGGATCAGGACCAAGTGCAACCTCGACCACACCAGCGACTGAGGCCGACGTCGTCTTTCTCCCCATGATGTCGATCTGCGTCACACTGGGCTTCCCAACATTCAGTCTGGCGGTGCGCCCTTCCTGGTCAGCCCACAGGACCAGAGTCGTATCCGCTCCGTCCCTGAAGACGTAACCTTGCGCTCCTGTTGGCAGGCCACCGACCGTGCCCTGGTATTCCCCGCTGCCCAGGGCTTCGGTCAGTGCAGCCTGGGCCGAGTATGCGGCGTAGGGAGTGATCTGCCGCGTCGGTGGATCGTAGGGACTGAAGGATCCCCAGTAGATATCCTTGAAGTTGCCCAGTTCCTCAACGCTTTGGATTCCAACGTGCCAAAAATGCTTGTCAACACCGGTGGCCAGGCTCTGGACGGCAGAGGTCACCCAGAAACGTGCCTGGGCCTGCTGTTTGGCCAGGGTGTCCAGGCCCTGGGGCGAGTTTGGAATGGCTCCACCCGCTTCGTTCAACCATGCGGGCATTGAGGGGGCCAAAGCATCCCGTTTGGCCAGATGTGCGACGCTGTTGCTCGTCAGGAAGACGTTCTCGGTCACGGGTTTGAAGTAGGCCTGGGTGGCCGCCTTCTCCTGAGCCGGATCCGCGTTTGGCTGGTGGTTGTGGAAGCTGTAGACGTCGACATAGTCCAGGACTCCGTTGTCGAACAAGGCGTCCTGATAGGCACCCCAGCTCCGGCTCCACGAGAGTCGAGTCGCGTTTTGAGCATTGTAAGCTTCCGTGTCGCGACCGGAAAGGCCGCCCATGGTGACGGCAGCCCCCGATTCATGGAACCCAAGGGTCAGCGCCTTGACCGCAGCCGCATACCGATCCACGCCCTCGACGTTGCTGACACCCAAGTCGCCCTCCGGCTCGTTATAGAGTTCCCAGACGCTCACCCGCGGACCGAAGTACTCCGCGAACTTCTCTCCCGCTTCATAGGCCTGGGTGAGGTCATCCGGCAGCATTTTCAAAGGGTTCTCATCTAGGAGCAGGCGTTCAGCACTCACCACGGAACTCGGGGTCCATCCAAACATCGCTGAGACGTTCAGCCCGGCGTCATGGTAAGCGCTGAAGTAGCGCGTGAGCCACGGCTCCGGCTGCTGTTCTGCCAACACGTACGGTGCCAGATCGGTCCACAGTACAGCGTCTCTCACCCAGGTCACACCACTAAGCTTGAGGGCCCGGACGTAGTCGTCCAGCAACTCATAGGTCCGATGAACATCATAGGGTGGCGAGTCCTTGCCGCGACCGTAGATCGTCAAGAATGTGTTGACCCCGAACGGGGAGTCGGCGAGGTACTCACGTCGATCATTGACGATCGCGAAGTTCCCAAAGAGCGTCTCGCCAAGAACCGACGCCTCAAGAACATAGTGGCCGATGGAGTTCGTCGACACCCGGACGGACGCCTTGGTCCAACCGGGCGGAATGCTCGCGGCTCCGCTGTCGACCTGGACACCAAAGTAGTCCACGACTCTCCAGTTGACGAGAGTGCTGGTCGGCTGCGGGTTCTCGAGGAGAACCTCAAAGACCTTGTCCTGATCCGGGGTCAGGACTCCGAGCGGAGCAAGGCTCCGAATCGTGGAACTGAACGGCGTCTTGGTAAAATAGAGAGCCGCCGGGCTGAAGCGCGGTGTGGGGCCAGGGTTATACACCCACAGCCGCAGCAAGTCACCTCGATCCAGTACCTCCCGCAGACCATCGTCGACGATGGTGAACCGAAGGACGCTTTGCCCGTCCTGGCCATCCTCGGGTGGCCTAGAGAGTGCTGCACCGAGGTACTTGACCGGAAGTGCTCCGTTTCCCGTGCGAATATGAACCTCGGCATTCGAAGCAAAGTTTGTCCCCCTGACGGTCACCACGTAGTCGGCAGTCGTTGTCACCATCTGTGCGACCGGGGTCTGCACCGCTGTAGCCATCCACAGGTCAACCGGAGTTGCATTCCACTTGTCCTTCGGGGTGGCTAGATTGCGGACCCATAGCTGAAGCTTCCCGCCCTGATCCAGCACCTGGCGCTTTGTGGCGTCGGTCAACGTGAACTGAATCACATCGAGTTCACCCTCGACGGTCCGCGTGAGCTGTGAGTCCTTATATGTGATCAGATCCTGGTAGTCGACCCTCACGTCGATCTCTGCGCTCGAGGCAAACCCTCTCCCCTTGACCTGCACCTGGTACTCGGCGTTGGAAAGAGCCGACAAAGGAGCAGGTGTCGGCACCGGCTTGTCATTCATGAAGTACAGGGGGGCGGGGTTCCACTGCGAAGGCGGACCTGGGTTAACCACCCACAATTGCAGCTTCCTGTCCGCGTCGAGCACCGCGCGCTTGGCAGGATCAGTGAGGGTGAACCGCAAAACATCCAGGCCATCCTCAGTAGTGTGCGTGACCTCACGGCCTGTGTACGAGACGCGGTCCTGGCCGTTCCACCGCACATCGACGCTCGCATCAGAGGCAAAATCTGTGCCCCTGACCGTTACGACATAGTTCGAGTCCGCGCTCGCCGTCTGCGGAGCGGGCACCGGCGTGCTGGCGAAGGCCGTTCCCGAGGGGATAGAAAGGCCCAATGTGAGGGCCAATATCAGCAAGAGAGTCAGGCGGCTCGCGAGAGCCGACGACGTGGTTATGGTTCCTAAGGTTGGTTGTTGAAAGTGAGTCATCATTGAGCAGTCACCTTTTCTGGGTAAGTCGGGTCGGCGTGGGATTGCCCGCGCCACAAGGACTTTCTCACGCTATCGATACAGGCCGAGGAATGTCAAGTTTCATTGTTACTTGAAAGCGAGGCCGCCACGCTCTGCGCTCCGCATCGTTTCCCCAAGCGACTCAGGGAGCTTACACCAATCGACGGATGGCTGACCTGGCTGTGGTCGAATCATATATGACCTTGATACAACCATATGCTACTATCTGGCAATGGCTGCAAAGAGCTTTGAGGAGTTGAATACCTGCACATCAGATGCTGTGTTGTTCACCTCCGATGAGCCATTTCACTTTGTGCGCGGGGGACAGATTGATCATGTGCAGGTCCGCTATGAGACTTATGGGACGCTGAACGAAGCTAAGACTAATGCGATCTTTATCTGCCATGCCCTGACTGGGGATGCTCATGCTGCTGGGATCCGCCAGGGGGATACCAAGCCTGGGTGGTGGGATTCGATGATTGGTTCGGGGAAGCCGGTGGATACGGATCGGTTCTTTGTGATCTGTCCGAATATCTTGGGTGGTTGTCAGGGTACGACTGGTCCAAGTTCTCTTAACCCCGCTACTGGGCAGTCGTACGGGTTGGAGTTTCCGATTCTGGATATGCAGGACTTTGTCACTGTCCATCGCCGTCTTGTTGCCCATCTGGGGATCGATAAGCTCTTGGCGGTTATGGGTGGTTCGCTCGGCGGGATGCAGGTTCTGCAGTGGGCTTTGTCGGCACCGCAAGATATGCATGCGGCTCTGATTATTGCTGCATCGAGCCGTTTGAGTGCACAAAACATTGCGTTCTCCGCGGTGGCCCGAGAAGCCATCATGAGGGATGCTGGGTTCTCGGACGGTCACTATCTAGAGAAAGACACCTCTCCGGATACAGGGTTGTCTATTGCCCGGATGATGGCTCATATTACGTATACCTCGGAGGGTGCTCTGTGGAATAAGTTCGGGCGCGATCCTCAGAACGAGGACCTGACTCCCGGGTTTGGTGTGGATTTTGCTATTGAGTCCTATCTTCAGCATCAGGCTGAGACCTTCTTGGATCGTTTCGATGCGCTGAGCTACATCTATCTGTCTCGTGTGATGGATTACTTCGATGCCTTCTCCAGTCCGCAGGCCTCAGCCAAGATCGCAGAACACCCCATTCCGACTCTGGTGTGCTCCTTCACCTCTGACTGGCGTTTCTCGTCGAGTCAATCCAAGCGTATGGTTGCACGCCTAGAGCGAGCAGGCGTACCTGTGACCTATCGAGACATCGATGCTGGTGTCGGCCATGACTCCTTCTTGCTGTCTATACCCCAGTACGAGGATCTCATTCGTGCTTTCCTCAACCGAAGCTTTGAGGAGGTGGTGAGATGACGATCCGTGTTGATTTCAGCCTCATCTCTTCCTGGATAGCTCCGGGTTCGCGTGTCCTCGACCTTGGCTGTGGCCAGGGAAGTCTGCTGCGTCGCCTGGCTGATACTAAGGATTGCCGGATTCAGGGTGTGGAGATGGATCCAGACAGTTTCTTGGAGGCTGTTGGAAACGGTGTCCCGGTCATTGAGATGAATATCGACAAAGAACTGGACCTGTTCTGCGATGACTCCTATGACGTGGTGATCCTGTCACGTACCCTGCAGGCCGTACGCCGCCCTGAGACCGTACTGAAGCACATGGTCCGCATCGCACCCACCATCATCGTGTCCATGCCGAACTTCGCCTACTGGCGTAACCGTATGGGTCTGATGTCCGGCCATGCCCCGGTGTCCAAGGATTTGCCGTACTCCTGGCATGACAGCCCCAACGTCCACTTCGGCTCAGTCAGCGACCTGGAAACCCTGTTCTCCCAACTGAGTCTTTCAGTGGTCAAGTGTGTGCCTCTGTCTGCCACAGGCCGGGTGTCAAAGATGCCCTTCGCGTCAAGAAATCTCAGTGCTGGTGCGGTTCTCTACCAGTTGCGCAATGACACATCCCTGAGGTGATTCAACAGTGGCCCAACCCACCATGTCTACCCGATCGTACCGAGGCTGGCTCATCAGTGGCGTTGCTCTGGTCGCAGGATTGCTCGTGGGCGCTGGGTTTCCGCCGTTGAACCTATGGTTTCTGGTTCCTGTGGGATTGACGGGGTTTGTTCTGGTGAGCCTGGCCTCGACAACACGCATCGGTCTGCTGCGAGGATTCATCTTCGGCTTCGGTTTCAACATCCTGGCTTTCCAGTGGATCGGAATCCTTGGTGTTGGTGTTTTGGTTCTCTTCATGGCCTGGCTTGCTGTGTGGTACGCAGTGGTCGGCCTAGTCATCTCAGCGACGCGCGAAACCCCAGCCTGGGGGTTTGCCGGGGTCACAGCGTGGATGGGCGCAGAGTGGGCGTGTTCACGCTGGCCAGCAGGAGGTTTCGGCTGGGGGAGACTGGCTTACACCGCGGTGGGAACTCCGATCGATGGTTTGTTTCCCTTTATCGGTTCGACGGGGGTATCGCTGATCATCATCTCCACCGCTGTACTGATTGCCTTCGTGGTTCGTCCGATGATGACCTCAGAGTCTTCGCTGCGTCGTCTTCACCCGGTTCCTGCTGCGGTCCTGGGAGGTGTGCTCCTAGTCACCGGCGGCGCTGGAGTCATGGGCAGAAACTATGATCCACCAGTGGACGGCTCCGAGATCACAGTTGCTGTGGTTCAGGGCAACGTCCCAGGTGTGGGAATCACGGCCCTGGGTGAGATGTACACCGTAGAAAACAATCACTTGTCTGAAACAATCCTGCTCGCCGCCAAGATTCGTACTGGCGTGGTTGATCAACCGGATTTCGTTGCTTGGCCGGAGAACTCCACAGCCACGGACCCCTTTATCCACCAGAAAACCACAGACATCATCGGGATTGCTCTCGATCTCGTTCAGGTGCCTATCCTCGTCGGAGCCATCACCCTAGGCCCTGGGGAGAATGAACGCCAAACCACGGGACTATGGTGGACGGTGGATGAGGAAGTGACCGCTAGGTACGCCAAGCGTAACCTCGTACCCTTCGGTGAGTGGATTCCGCTGAGATCTATTCTCGAACCGCTGATCGAGGATCTGAAGTACGTCGGCCCCGAGTCTATTCCCGGCACAGGCCCCGGAGTTCTCAATGTTGAGGTTTCGCAGGGCTCCCTGCGGGTTGGAGACATCATCTGCTTCGAGTTGGCCTATGACTCGACCTTCGACCAGATGATACTCGGTGATGACACCACCGGTGGGGGAGGCCAAGTGCTCGTCGTGCAAACCTCGAATGCGATGTTTACTGGCACGCACCAGATGGCTCACCAAGACCACATCACCCGAGTACGGGCCATGGAGTCACGCAGGGAGATTCTGGTGGCTACTACGAACTCACTGGCAGGCTTGGTGGACTCCCATGGCCGCATCGTGTACGCCGCGCAGATGCGAACTGCTGATTCTGCTGTTTTTACTGTGCCGCAACGGACTTTTATTACCCCTGCTGTGGCCTTCCGCCCATGGATTGATCTCGGTAGCATAGTACTACCACTTCTAGCAGGATTAGGTCTGATTCTTCTGCGTTCAAGGAGGAAAAATGAAGCTGGATAAGGTTCTTGTGATCATCCCTACCTACAACGAGGCTGAGAATATCGAAATCATCTCGAAACGACTGCGTGAAGCTGTTCCGAGTGTGGACATACTGGTCGCTGATGATGGCTCTCCTGATGGCACAGGTGAGATCGCCGATCGCCTGGCGGAGGCTGACCCACAGATCCACGTCATGCACAGAACGAAGAAGGAAGGCTTGGGTGCAGCCTACCTGGCTGGCTTCCAGTGGGGGCTTGACCGCGGGTACGAGGTCCTGGTTGAAATGGACGCCGACGGTTCCCATCAGCCCGAACAGCTCCCCGATCTCTTGGCCGCCCTAGAAGACGCAGACATGGTGAAAGGCTCGCGCTATGTTCCCGGTGGTTCTGTGGTGAATTGGCCCAAGCACCGTGAGTGGCTCAGCCGCGGAGGCAACTGGTGGACCCGGTTGATGATGGCCATCCCGGTCAAGGATTCAACAGGAGGGTTTAATGCCTTCCGCGCAGATACCCTGCGCGCCATCATGGGAGAAATCACCTCTCAGGGCTACAACTTCCAGGTAGATCTAACCTGGAACACGATCTCCAAGGGCATGACCGTCGCCGAAGTGCCTATCACTTTCATTGAACGTGAGCGCGGCGAATCTAAGATGCGCGGAATGATTGTTGTCGAGGCGATGGCCAAGACTACGACCTGGGGGATTGCCTATCGTTTCAGGCAATTGGGTGCCGGGATCAATGGGCTCTTCTCACGTTAGCTGTGACGAACTTCCTTGAGCCGATCAGTGAACATGTGCTTGAGTTCGTCCATGGAGCGGCGCTCCAGCACCATCTCCCAATGAGACTTCCCGGTGATTTTTGCCCCTTCAGTTTCCGGTACAGAGTTGGTTGAACCCATCTTCCCGCAGTGAGGACAGTCCCAGGTTGTGGGAACTGCGGCATCAGCGGCAAAGGTTCGTACAAAGGAGTGATCACTATCGCAGGAGTACGTAACCTCCATGCGCTCAGCGAACTCGGTTGTCAGTGTAACGGGACGCATTATCTTCTCCAAGGGACTCGTGTTGACACCTATGACAACGCATAATGAGATACAAATATTCCCAGCAGAGCTGTTAGCCCTCAATAGCAGATGCCCTCGAAGACTTGACCGGAATCAGAACACAGAAGCCCGCAAAGAGAATCAGGGCGATGGCAAGCAAACCCCAGTGCTGAGTAGCACCGACTCCAGTGATCTTTTCCCCGAGAAAAACGAAAAGACCGAACATAGCTGGGGAGATGAAGGAGATCACGCGGCCAGTGGTGGTGTAGAGCCCAAAGATTTCTCCTGAGTGCCCTTCGGGGATGATGCGTGCCAGGAAGGATCGTGAGGCCGCCTGAGCGGGTCCGCAGAGACACGACAGCATCAGACCAAAGATCCAGAAGATCGTCTTTCCTTGGGCCACCAACTCAGCGTCGTAGGCTGGGTTAGGTATCTGACCGAGAACTGGATCGAGGATTTCCGGAGGTACGGCGTACCCAGGCTGGTGGAGGAAGAAGACCAGGACAGCACCCGCAGACAGAATACCCAGGCAAATCAGGATGACCTTCTTGGGGCCAATCTTGTCATCAAGAAGGCCGAAGAGGATGGTGACAACCCCAGCAATGAGGTTGGCGGCTGCCCCAAAGTAGATGATCTCTGTGAAGCTGAAGCCGAAGGACTGCGCAGCGATGACCGCCCCAAAAGCGAAGACAGCAGCAAGACCATCCCGAAACAGAGCAGAGGCTAGGAGGAAGTACGCTACATGGCGATCCTTCTTCCACAGGGCTGCGATGTGGCGTACGAGTGCCTTGTAGGAGCCAAGAACACCCAGCTTAGTCTTGGATATGTCACGGGGGCGATCCTTCAGTGTGAGGAAAGCAGGAATCGTGAAGAGCAAGGTCCACAACCCGCAGACAATCATCGAAACGCGAATCTTGAGGGTTTCATCGGTGATCCCGAATAACCCAACCTCAGGTTGGATGAACAGCAGGAGGATCACCAGAAGCACAACGATCCCGCCGAGGTAACCCATACCCCAGCCGAATCCAGAGATCTTTCCGACGTTCTTCTCCGTGGCTACCTGGTCGATCGTGGCGTTATAGAAAGAACTGGAGATCTCACCAATGATGGAGCCAACACCGAGCAGCACCAAGCCAAGAATCAGATAAGACGGCTTCGGAGCAATAAAGTACAGGCACATCGAGATCAATGCCAGTGCCCAGGTAAGAAGGCGCATATTGCGCACCAGGTGACCTGAACGATCAGCCGATTGGCCAAGGACCGGGGCAATCAGTGCAATGGTGATTCCTGCGATGGTGGTCGAGATCGACAGTGCGACCGTTGGCCCATTGGTCCTATCAGGGTCCGCACTGAAGAATGGTTGAGTGATATAGACAGCAAAGACGAAGGTGGTAATCACCGTGTAAAAGGGCTGCGTACCCCAGTCCCACAGGGCCCACCCCAAAACTCGTGTTGGTTTGGTCGAGGTGTTCTTGGATAACGCTAGAACTTCCGGCTCACTATGGCTCATGAACCCTCCCATTTATTGTGACTGATGAGGACATCCTTGAGCAGATCTGGGCGGTCAGTGATGATCCCGTCAACCCCCCAGGCGACCAGTTTGTCCATTTCCTTGGGATCATTGACCGTCCAGGCGTGGACGACCCTGCCCAATTGGTGAGCCCGCCGAATGGAATCGGGGGTCAGAACAGGGAACCTCAGTGATCCGATCCGGTTCAGACGCGGAACCTGGACAGCAACTCCAGGAGAGGCGATGATCCGCCTGGCTCCGGGGATCAGCGTGGTCCACAAGGCTCCCAGAGGGGCCATAGCGGTGGGAATCCTGCCTCGCGTACGGGCACGGAAATGAGAGATTCGTGTTTGTGAAAAAGAGACAACAAGAACGCGATCCGCAAGTTTGTGAGCGCGGATAGCAGCAACGAGTGGTTCCACCGCATCAGCAGTTTTCAGATCGATGTTGAAGCGGATATCGGGCAGAGCTTCGACCACCTCATCGAAGAAGGGGATGGGTTCGCCGCCGACTCGCATTGTCGAGACTTCCGCAGAGGTGTGATTCCTCACCGGTCCCGCGACGCTGGCTAGCCGTTCCATGGAACGGTCATGGAACACCACCAATCGGTGATCCTTGGTTGCTTGAACATCAGTCTCAATGTAACGGTAGCCCAAGGCAATCGCCTGCTGGAAAGCATGGAGGGTATTTTCTTTACCCAAGTTCGGCATGTAGGTTGACCCACCCCGATGGGCCATCGCAATAAAACCTGTTCTCAGATAGGGATAGTCTGCTGCAATCATCGATTCTGCCAGCCTGCACCATTATTCACCCGTTCATTCTTCAACATATAACGGTCTCGGTCAATTAGCCGCCACGGCGTGGTCACTGCCGTTCATCAAAGGTTAAACAGAGAATAATGGAGGTTTATGACCACCTTATTGTCGATCCAGTCTTCTGTTGCGTACGGGCATGTGGGTAATTCTGCTGCCGCGTTTACTCTGATGCGGATGGGAGTTGAGACCTATCCTGTCCTGACAGTCCACTATTCGAATACGACGAGTTACGGTTCCTGGAAAGGCCCAGTGCTGTCTGCGCAAGATGTGATGGACGTGATCACCGGAATTGATGAGCGCGGAGCACTGAGCGGTGTTGATGGAATTCTTTCAGGATTCCAGGGTTCCGAGGTGATGGGGGAAACTATTCTTTCAGCAGTAGCCCTTGTCAAACAGCGTAATCCGAAGGCAGTGTATTGCTGTGACCCTGTGATGGGTGACGTGGGACGTGGCATGTATGTTGCACCCGGGATTCCCGAATTCCTGCGCGACCGGGTCGTACCGAATGCTGACATCGTTACTCCCAATCAATACGAACTGGACTTCATCACCAACAGGACAACGACATCTCTGACGGATGTCTTGGCGGCAATCGACGCAGTCATTGCCCAAGGCCCGCGTACTGTTCTGGTGACCTCAGCTATCGCAGATGATGCACCTGCGAACTCGATTTCCATGGTTGCCGCGACCAAAGATGAGGCGTGGTTGGTGTCGACTCCGCTCATTGATCAGGTTTTCACAGGCTCCGGAGACATGACCACAGCAGTCTTTTTCGCGCAACTGTTGGAAACCGGGAGACTCGATTCAGCGTTAAAGACAACCGCCGACGTTGTGTACTCGGTGCTGTATGCAACTGCGCAGTCAGGTCGGCGAGAACTTGCCTTAGTTCAAGCCCAAGACCAGATCGTGAATCCAAGTTTTTCCTTCGAGGTACGCAGGATCCGCTGACCGTCTCACTGGAGGAAGGATGTGATGTTGGCGCCGAGAGCGTTGAGGCGCTCGGGGAGTTCTTCATAGCCTCGGGAGATGACATACGTGTCTTCTAACACCGTCTCTCCGCGTGCTCCCAAGGCTGCCAAAAACAAACATACTGCTGGTCTCAGAGCGGGAGGACACACAATTTCGCCGCCGCCGCGCCAGCGGGTAGGCCCAACAACCATCACACGGTGAGGGTCCAGCAGCGTCAGGTTCGCTCCGAGTTTGTTCAGACCAAGCAGGTGAATCATGCGGTGTTCATAAACCCAGTCGAAGATGGTGGTGGTCCCTTGAGCCATCGCTGCGATCACCGCGAAGAAGGGCAGGTTATCGATATTGAGCCCCGGGAAGGGCATGGGATGAATCTTGTCGACCGGAGCAACGAGCTGTGAGGGTTTGACGTTGAGGTCAACTAGTCGAGTCATCTGATTATGCGAGAAGTACTCCTGCGACATCGAATAGTTCAGTTTCATCGAGTCCAGGACAGCCAACTCTATTTCGAGAAACTCGATGGGTACGCGGGTGATCGTTAGTTCAGATTCGGTGGCCACCGCCGCAGTCAACAGACTCATAGCCTCAATGGGGTCCTCAGAGATGTCATAGGAGACATCCTCATCGACATCATCAATGCCATGGATGGTGAGCGTGGTCGTTCCGATTCCCTCAATGACAACCCCAAACCGGGTTATGAAATCGCAGAGATCCTGAACCATATAGTTCGAACTGGCGTTTCTGATCGTGGTCACACCTGGGGTGAAGGCGGCCGCCATCACAGCGTTCTCCGTGACCGTATCACCTCGTTCAGTGAGGGTGAACGCACGGATTGAGGTGGTCGGAGGTACCACATCACAGTGGTAGTAGCCTTCTGTGGCTTCGACTGAAAGTCCAAGATGGCGCAGAGCCTGGAGATGGGGTTCCACCGTACGCGTGCCTAAGTTACATCCACCGGCATAGGGGAGTGTGAAGGCAGTAAAACGGTGCATGAGCGGCCCGAGGAAGAGCAGAATACTGCGAGTACGCCGTGCTGCCTCGACATTCATCGACGCCAGATCGAGTTGCTCTGGGGGAGTGATCGTGAGGTCTTGTTGATTGTCACTCCATTCGCACTCGACTCCGATACTGGTCAATACCTCCACAATCCGGTTGACTTCCTCGATGCGCGCGATACCGCGCAGGGTCGTACGGCCTCGATTCAGCAGTGATGCGCACAGAGTTGACACAGCCGCATTCTTTGATGAACGGGTCTTAATGGTCCCGTGAAGGCGGCGTCCGCCCTCAATGGAGAGATTCATAGCTCCGCTTCCGGGAGTGATCAACTGCTTGCCTAACACCGAAGAGATTCTATTCAGCATCTCAAGGGAGAGATTTTGGTTGCCCGCTTCGATTCGCCCAATGGCAGACTGGCTGGTGCCCAGGGACTTGGCCAAATCTGATTGAGTCATGTTCATGGAATGGCGAGCGTCCTTCACGAGGAGCCCGATTGTCTGTGCAGATGTCACCATAAAGGTAGAATATATCATAAGTGAGATAATGGTGTTTCCGACCCGCGATCTAAGCGTACGGAGGGTAAACCTATGGTCCAGCCCATTCTGCAAGATAGGGGGTTGGATATAGAGTAGCTTCATGACACACTTCGATGCGGTTATCCTTGGGGCCGGACCGGGCGGATATGTCGCTGCAATTAGGTGTGCTCAACTCGGCATGAAAACAGCAATTATTGAGAAACAGTGGTGGGGGGGCGTATGCCTCAACGTTGGCTGCATCCCAGCAAAATCCTTGCTGCACAATGCCGAAATGGCTCATCTTCTTCGCGACGAAAAACTGGCCTACGGGATTACTGGGGATGTCAAGTGTGATTATTCGGCGGCCTATACTCGGTCACGCAGTGTGTCGGATCGGATGGTCAAGGGAGTTCGCTTCCTGATGAAGAAGAACAAGATCACCGAGTACAGCGGATGGGCAACTTTCAAGAACGCCAAGACTCTCTCGGTTGCCCAAGACAATGGGGTCGTGGAGACACTGACCTTTAATGCCTGCATCATCGCAACCGGGTCTGTTCCTAAACCCTTACCGGGAGTTGTGGAGGGGCCTCGCATCCGTACCTATGAAAAGCAGATCCTGTCATCCACCCTGCCGGCATCCATCGTCATCTGCGGAGCCGGAACTATCGGTGTTGAGTTTGCTTACATCATGGCCAGTTACGGCGTGAAGGTGACCTTAGTGGAGGCTGCTGATCGTTTGCTGCCGAGCGAGGATCCAGAGATTTCCTCCGAGGTCGCCAAAGCCTATCGAGCCATGGGGATCACCCTGCTCACCTCCCATTCAGTACGAGGAGTCACCCAGGATGTGACCTCTGCTCGGGTCTATGTGGCTCCGGTGCCTGGGGGAGAGACCTATGTTGTTGATGCGGAACAGGTGCTGGTCACAGTCGGCTCCACGCCTCGAACCCATGGGTACGGTCTGGAAACCACCGGAGTCTTTGTCACCGAACGAGGGGCCATTGAAGTCGACTCCATGATGAGGACAAGCCAGAGAAGCATCTGGGCTATCGGTGACGTGACAGGTAAGTCGATGCTCGCTCATACGGCCACTGCCCAAGCTGTGATTGCCGCAGAGAACATCGCGGGAATGGCAACCACACCCATCGACTACGACATGATTCCGCGGACAATCTGTATTCAACCTCAAGTGGCAGCCTTTGGATATACCGAGGCGCAGGCCAAGGCTAAGGGATTCAACGTCAAAGTCTCGAAGTTCCCTTTCTCAGCCAGCGGAAAGGCGTGGGGGATAGGTGCCGCCCATGGTTTCGTCAAGATTGTGGCAGATGCTCGGCACAATGAGATCGTCGGGGTTCACATGGTCGGTCCCCAAGTCAGCGAACTGCTGCCAGAACTGGTTCTAGCCCGCACATGGGATCTGACAACCGACGAGATCTCTCGTACGATTCATGCACATCCGACCTTGTCAGAAGCCATTATGGAAGCCGCACAGGGGATTTCCGGGCACATGATCAACTTCTGAATTATTCACCGAGCCCAGTTCCAACTTTCCTTGCTGTTTCAATCCAGTCGTGGTCGGTTGGTACTAGTTTCAGCTTTCCGGCGACGTCCTCGAGGGGGACAGGGACGGTATCTTGACCTCGGGCAGCTAATAAGACACCGAATTCGCCCTTATTGACGAGGTCGGCAGCCGTTGTTCCAAATCGAGTGGCTAACAGGCGGTCTTCGGCACAGGGCGTACCACCGCGCTGGACGTAACCAAGGATTGTGACTCGTGTCTCCAGACCGGTTGAGGCTTCCAACTCTCGGGCAAGTTTGAAAGTGTGCTCACGCTGGGAGTCCACCACATGGGCTAAGTGAGTCTTCGCTGCCCGCAGGGATTCGGGAGTCTTTGCTGTGTCGACTAGGAGTTCTGCAGCATTCATATCGGCAGTGTCCTTGACATTTCTGGCTCCTTCAGCCACGGCGATGACAGAGAAGGTGCTTCCATGGGAGATTCGTGTCTTGATCGTGGCTGTGACAGATTCAACTGTGTAGGGAATCTCAGGGATCAAGATGATGTCAGCACCACCGGCAATCCCAGCACCCAGCCCAAGCCAACCTGCCCGATGTCCCATCACCTCAGCAAGGATGATCCTATGGTGGCTGTGAGCCGTACTGTGAAGCCGGTCGATAGCTTGCGTAGCGATGTCAAGAGCCGTGGCGAACCCGAAGGAGGTATCCGTACCATAGATGTCGTTGTCAATGGTCTTCGGCAGCGAAATGACGTTGATACCGGCATCGCAGAGCTGCTTGGCGTTCTTAACCGTACCGCCGCCGCCCAGCATCACCAGCGCATCAATCTTGAGGGCTTCGAGATTCTCCTTGACCTGGCCGATCATGTTACGGGTCTCGCCATTGACGACGTACTTGTTGACTTTGTCGCGGCTAGTGCCCAGAATCGTACCGCCGGTGGTCAGGATTCCAGACAGCGCAGCAGGAGTCAGCTCCATAAAGCGATTCTCCACAAGGCCCTGGATTCCGTCACGGAAACCAATCAGCTCCATTCCATAATGACTGATCGCCGTCTTGCCAAAACCACGAATAACAGCATTCAGTCCAGGAGCATCTCCGCCGGCCGTCAGAATCCCAACGCGCTTGGCCGCAGTAGCCATGTCCAGCCCTTTCTACTTTTTGGATGCATAAGCACCAAAATCCATTCTTTCACCACCAGCACAGAGGATCTAGGAAAATACATACCAATAGACCGAATTTCCCCCTAAGGCACTAGACCGATAATGTACATTATGACATTTCGCTTCGCGAATGTCATAATGCAACCAGCCCCCACCCTCCCAAGCCCCAACTCCGGGTCCCAGACTCCACCCTCCAGACTCCACCCTCCAGGCTCCACCATCCAGACTCCACCCTCCAGGCTCCACCCTCCAGGCTCACACGCTGCGGTGGGTTTTGTGGTTGCGGTGGGTTTTGTGAGGCTTCCTCTGCATTGTGGTGGGTTTTGTCTTTGAACGGTGACAAAACCCACCGCCAGAAAGTGGATGCACTGTTTTGCCACTGATTCGCCCAGCAGAACCCACCGCAGCATCCCCAACACCAGCAAACGCACCACCCACCGCAGCATCCCCAACACCAGCAAACTCACCACCCACCCAAGGAGTGCGCAGAAGCCTAACCGATCAACCCATCCCCACTTGAGGTGCAGCAAACCCAACCACCAACCCAGACACCCAGCGAAGTAGCAGCATCCAGGTGAACTCTCGCCACGATCGCGACAACAGCAAAAGCCGAGCACCTGCTCAAACCCAAGAACCCCCCTGGGGGGGTTCGCGGGAGCCGGGGGGGAAAAGGCCCACCACCACAACGGCACCGACACGAACATGACAAAAAGGACTGGGCGAATTCAAGGGGTCAACGCAACACTGCTGTTTTCGTTGGGTCTAATAATAAGTGGAACAGAGGGACGGTTCCGATGTTTCACCCTGTCAGACACACAATACCTGAGCGGATTTCAGGTTTCTGCAATGAATTCGTCACTTGGCAAGGTCGTTTGACAGCGTGAAACATCGGAACCGTCCCTCCATTTCGGTCCCTCTGTTTCGCCTCTATGGGAGCCGACTCGTCTGGCACATTGATTGGTTGACCCCCTCCATCCGATGTGATCCTCATTCCTGTGGTGGGTTTTGTCAACAAAACACGACAAAACCCACCGCAGGACTGAGGATGGTGACAGAACCCACCGCAGTGCAGAGGATGGTGACAGAACCCACCGCCAGAATGAGGATTGGCTGCTGTGCACGGGGGTTTCTTGGCACTAGGATGTTGTGCATAGGAATCACTTTCAATGATGGGAAAGACATTATGGTTCACAAGGTTGCAATTCTTACTGCAGGGGGATTTGCCCCGTGTTTGTCGTCGGCTATGGGTGGGTTGATTCAGAAATATACTGAGGTCTCCCCCGGCACGGAAATCATTGCTTACAAGCATGGATACCAAGGTTTGCTGACTGGGGAATACTTTGAGGTGAGCGATGTTGTCCGGGACAACGCGCAACTATTACATCTTTATGGAGGCTCCCCTATCGGGAACTCGCGTGTGAAGCTGACGAATGCCAAAGACTTGGTGGCACGCGGGCTGGTTGCTGAGGGAGAAAATCCGCTGAAGAAGGCGGCAGACCGTCTGGAAGCTGATGGGGTCGATGTGCTGCATACTATCGGCGGTGATGATACGAACACCACTGCCGCTGATTTGGCTGCCTTCCTCGCTGACCATGGGTACGGTCTGACTGTTGTGGGCCTGCCGAAGACGATTGATAATGACATCATTCCTATCAAACAGTCTTTGGGTGCTGATACAGCGGCTGACATGACGGCTCGTTTTGCCAAGAATATCCTTGCTGAGCATAATTCCGGGGCCCACCAGCTCATCATCCACGAAGTGATGGGACGTCACTGCGGGTGGCTGACTGCTGCCTCAGCAATGAAGTACCGCGCCTGGTTGGATACCTGCCAATGGCTGCCTGAGATTGGGCTGAGCCGTGACGCCTGGGATATCCACGGCATCTTCGTCCCTGAGGACGACTTCGACCTCGAAGAAGAAGCTGAGCGTCTGCGTGAGGTTATGAACACCGTCGGTAACGTCAATATCTTCCTGTCTGAAGGGGCTGGTGTTGAGACGATCATCCACGAGATGGAAGCCCGCGGCGACAAGGTGCCTCGCGATGCCTTCGGTCACGTACGTCTCGAGCAGGTGAATCCCGGCGCGTGGTTCGCCAAGCAGTTCTCACACATGATCGGTGCGCAAAAAGTTATGGTTCAAAAGTCGGGCTACTATTCACGTTCAGCAGCAGCCAATGACTTCGATCTGGCCTTGATCAAGTCCATGACTGACATGGCTGTCGATTGTGCCTTGGACGGTGTGGCAGGTGTGATCGGTCATGATGAGCAGGACAATGACACCCTCAAGCCCATTGATTTTGCGAGAATTGCTGGTGGCAAGGCCTTTAATACCGCGCAGGATTGGTATCTGACAATGCTTGATGAGATCGGGCAGCCAGAACCAACTCCAGCAACGCATTCAGCACACTAAGAACACCGAGTCGGTGCAGCCTACCTCAAGGAACGAGACTCGGTAGCCTTGATCTGAGCCTGCGCACGCTTAATAGCGCCATAGGTAGTCATCGAATTGTCTCCGGCATCGCGAGCAGCCTGCAGGTCCAGCAGTGCTCGGCGAGCCTCGTCGACATTGATGTCCAGAGCCAGTGCCGCGTACGGAGAAATGATGGCTGTGAGATCCATACCCACGGAGACGAATCCCCCATCGACTGCAATGACGTGGCGCGAACCATCCGCGGCTGTGACCTCAGCCGTACCCACTCCGAGCGTTGCGATGAGAGGAATGTGGTGGGCAAGGATGCCCACCTCTCCCTCTGTGGTCATAGCCGTCAGTTGAGTCGCCTCGCCTTCCCAGACGAGCCGATCCGCAGAGACGATCTCAACATTGAAGGTTTCGGCCATTACAGGTTCTCCTTGAGTTCAGCCGCCTTCTTCATCACGTCTTCTATTCCGCCAACGTTGAAGAATGCCTGCTCAGGTACGGTATCGACTTCACCGCGGCAGATCATCGAGAAGCCCTCGATCGTGTCGGCCAACTCAACAGTGGAGCCTTCAATACCGGTAAACTTCTCAGCCATATAGGTGTTCTGGGACAGGAACTGCTGGAGACGACGAGCCCTGGCAACGACGATCTTGTCTTCTTCAGACAGTTCGTCAACACCGAGGATCGCGATGATGTCTTGGAGTTCCTTGTTCCTCTGGAGAATCGACTTCACCTCAACAGCGGTGTCGTAGTGCACCTGAGAGATGTACTGCGGGTCCAGGATACGGCTCGACGATGTCAGCGGATCCACAGCCGGGTACAGACCACGAGACGCAATGTCACGGCTGAGCTCGGTCGTAGCATCCAAGTGAGCAAATGTCGTTGCCGGTGCCGGATCGGTGTAGTCATCAGCAGGGACGTAGATAGCCTGCATCGAGGTAATCGAGTGACCGCGTGTCGAGGTGATGCGCTCCTGCAACTGACCCATTTCATCAGCCAGGTTGGGCTGGTAGCCCACAGCAGAGGGCATGCGACCCAGTAGAGTTGATACCTCTGAACCGGCTTGGGTGAAACGGAAGATGTTGTCGATGAAGAGCAGTACATCCTGGTTCTGGACATCACGGAAATACTCGGCCATCGTTAGCGCTGATAGCGCCACACGAAGCCTAGTTCCCGGCGGTTCGTCCATCTGCCCGAAGACCAGCGCGGTGTCCTTCATAACACCGGCTTCAATCATCTCGAAGATCAGGTCGTTACCCTCACGGGTACGCTCCCCTACCCCGGCGAAGACTGAGGTGCCACCGAAGTTGTGAGCAATACGGTAAATCATCTCTTGGATGAGAACCGTCTTGCCAACGCCGGCGCCTCCGAACAGACCAATCTTTCCACCCTGAACATAGGGGGTCAGAAGGTCAAGAACCTTGATGCCTGTGTGCAGCATCTGGGTCTTGGGCTCCAGAGCATCGAAGGGTGGCGGATCGCGGTGGATCGGCCATCTCTCCTTGATTTCAAGCCCGGTGATGTCCTCGTTCAGGCACTCACCCGTCACATTCCACACTCTGCCTTTGGCGACGTCACCGACAGGTACGGTGATCGGCCCGCCGGTATCGCGTACCTCGGCTCCTCGTACCATACCGTCCGTCGGCTTCAGCGAGATAGCGCGGATAATATTGTCACCCACATGGAGTTCAACCTCCAGGGTAATCTCGCGCGCTGCTTCGCCCGTACCGACATTGACCTTCAAAGCATTGAGGATGTCTGGCATCTGGTCTGGGGGAAACTCAACATCCACCACATGTCCGATTACTCGAACCACACGGCCAACCCCG
>WQYJ01000008.1 GCA_009781325.1 Propionibacteriaceae bacterium
AAGGTGGCACTCATGGGTAAGTACGTCTTGCGGCGACTCTTGCTCATGATTCCCGTACTCCTGGGGGCAATTCTGCTGGTTTACTTCCTGACCTACGCTCTTCCTGGTGATCCAACAGATGGGTGGTGCGGTCAAAGGCCTTGCTCAGCGGCTAAGGCAGCCCAACTGCGCAAAGACTTCAATCTCGACAAGCCTTTTATCGTTCAGTACATCCTCTATCTTGGCAAACTCCTCCAAGGTGATCTAGGAACGAACCTCTACGGAAATTCTGTACTTCACGAGTTGTCCATCCGTTATCCGGTCACCATCAAACTCACCTGCATTGCAGTGGCCTTTGAGACTGTGATCGGTATCACCGCAGGTATCTTGGCAGGAATCCGCAAAGGCAAGTTCATCGATAACCTTGTCACTGTCGGCACCTTAGTCTTCATCTCGACACCGATCTTTGTCGTCGGCGGCCTCTCCCAGTTCATCTTCGGCATCAAACTACACTGGGCTCCGGTCACCTCAGGCGGAGGAACTTGGCCAGAATTGATTATGCCGGGACTCGTCCTCGGCGCAGTATCAGTGGCATACGCAGCCCGACTTACCCGTACGTCGCTGGTCGAAAACCTGCGGGCAGACTACGTACGAACAGCCAAGGCCAAGGGCCTGTCATCGGGGAGGGTTTTTGGCATCCACACCTTACGGAACTCACTGATCCCAGTGGTGACCTATATCGGCGCCAGCATCGGTGTCCTCATGGGTGGGGCAATCGTGACAGAGACCATCTTCAATATCAATGGGGTGGGGTATTTCCTCTTCCGATCCATCACCCAACGCGATGGAATCTCAGTTGTTGGAACGGTGATGGTACTTGTCTTGATCTACCTCGTCGTTAACCTGCTCGTTGATCTCCTTTATGGAGTGCTTGACCCAAGGATCAGCCATGACTAACGAGCCTGACGTCCCTATGCAATCCTTAGAAACCTCCGCCGCCGCAGACCCGTCTTTGGCAAAGTCGCGGTCACTGTGGGGCGACGCATGGGAAATCATGCGCAGACGTCCGTTGTTTTGGATTGCCGCGGCCATGATGATCTTCTTCCTGATCATGGCAGCATTTCCGGAGCTTTTCACCAGCAAGGATCCGAAATACTGTCCGCCGTCTTTTGCTCGCCAGCCTCCCAGCCGCGACGCCATCTTTGGCTACGACATGCTCGGTTGTGATGTCTATGTTCGTACTGTCTACGGGGCTCGGGCCTCGATTCTGGTCGGTGTCCTCACTGCAATGTTTACCGCGCTGTTAGGGAGCTTTCTCGGAACAGTGGCAGCATATTTCGGCGGCTGGGTCGACCAAGTGATCTCCCGACTCGCTGATGTCTTCTTCGCAATACCGCTTCTGCTAGGTGCAATCATCATCATGTATTCCATCCCCACCGATGTGAATGCCCCGCTGCCTATTGCTGTGATGAAGGTTGTCTTTGCGCTGTCAGTACTTGGCTGGCCCAATATCTTTCGATTAATGAGAGCCTCGGTGCTCCAAACCTTGCCGCACGAGTACGTACTCGCTGCACGAGCTTTAGGGGCTCGATCCCAGCGCATCATGTCCTCGCACGTCATTCCCAACTCTCTGACACCAGTTCTGGTTGTTTCGACCATCGACCTGGGGGCCTACATCGCTGTGGAAGCCACCTTGAGCTTCCTAGGTATCGGGCTGCCTGGCGGGATCATTTCCTGGGGCCGAGCGATCTCCGCAGCCTCCGGTATCGGCTTTGTTCGCCAAGCCCCCCACATGCTGGTCTTCCCAGCTGTGACCCTGTCTTTGACTGTTCTGTCCTTCATCATGCTTGGCGAAGTCATTCGTGATGCTATCGATCCGAAGATGAGGTGAGCGATGAAGAAGAACAGTAATGGAACGGTTCCGATCATCGTGGACAATAATCGATGGGTTGCGACAGATGGACGCCTGCTTGAAGTTGAGGATCTGGAAGTCGAGTTCCGTACCCGCGAGGGCATAGCGCGGGCTATTAACGGAGTCTCTTTCTATCTCGACCAGAAGGAAACCCTCGCGATTCTCGGCGAGTCAGGTTCAGGAAAATCGGTGACCGCTCAAGCCATCATGGGGATTCTGGATACCCCTCCAGGCTATGTGACAGGCGGGTCGGTGAAATACTGCGGAGTGGATCTGCTAACTTTGCCGGATAAGGAACGCCAAACAGTACGCGGAGCCCAAATCTCGATGATCTTTCAAGATGCACTATCTGCTCTCAACCCGGTCTTTCCGGTGGGATGGCAGATCGCAGAGATGTTCCGCATCCATCGAGGCATGAACAAGGTCGATGCCCTCGAGCGGACCGTTTCGCTCATGGAAAGAGTACGCATCCCAGCCGCACGCGAGAGAGTGGACTCCTATCCTCACCAGTTCTCCGGCGGTATGCGCCAGCGCATCATGATCGCCATGGCTATTGCGCTCGTCCCAGCCATCCTGATCGCCGTCGAACCGACCACTGCCCTGGATGTCACCGTACAGGCGCAGATTATGGACCTGCTCAAGCAGCTTCAGGAAGAATCCGGGATGGGTCTGATCCTGATCACCCATGACCTCGGCGTGGTCGCAACAGTGGCTGACCGAATTGCTGTGATGTACGCAGGGCGCCTGGTGGAACTAGCTGATGTCATCGAACTCTACAGCGACCCGCGCCACCCCTACACAATGGGGCTGCTGGAATCTGTTCCGAGGCTCGACACACGCCGTGGGGAGACTCTGCCGTCGATCAAAGGTTTACCGCCAAACTTGCTGGCTATGCCTGCAGGGTGCCCCTTTCATCCGCGGTGCCGCTTCGCCATCGATCAGTGTGCAACCGGCAGTCCGCCGCCCTTGGAAAGCTTGGAAGGCTACAAACCTGAACGCTTTGCTGCATGCTGGCGTGTGGGAGACTCCGAGCTCGCCCACTCTGGTCACCCCCAGTCAGGAGAGGTGAACTGATGAGTGAGAAAGTGATCCTCCAAGCAAGTGAATTGGTGAAGTATTACCCCATCAAAACCGGTGTTATCCGCCATGTCACCGGGCATGTTCGCGCCGTTGACGGCGTCAGCTTCGAACTCCATCAGGGAGAAACTCTGGGAGTCGTAGGAGAGTCTGGCTGCGGAAAGTCCACACTGGGGCGCCTACTGATGCGCCTTGAAGAACCAACATCGGGTTCAGTGATGTTCGACGGCACCGATATGTATGACCTGCGAGGCTCCGCGATGAGGAAGCTGCGCCGTGATATCCAGATCGTATTCCAAGACCCCTATACCTCGCTGAATCCGCGCATGACAGTGGGCGACATCGTGGGAGAGCCCTATGATATTCACCCCGAGGTTGCACCCAAGGGTTCTCGCCGAAAGAGAGTCCAGGAACTACTCGACCTGGTCGGATTAAACCCTGAGCACATCAACCGTTATCCTCACCAGTTCTCCGGCGGTCAGCGCCAGCGCATCGGTGTGGCCCGAGGGATTGCTCTGAACCCGAAGGTTCTGATCTGCGATGAGCCGGTCTCTGCCCTCGATGTCTCCGTCCAAGCCCAGGTCGTCAACCTCCTGGAGAAACTCCAAGACGAGCTTGGCTTGGCCTATATCTTCATTGCCCACGATCTAGCTGTCGTACGCCATATCTCGGATCGTGTGGCGGTGATGTATTTGGGTAAGATCGTTGAGATCGGCAACGAGGAAGAAATCTACGAGCGTCCCACCCATCCATACACCCAGGCACTGCTGTCGGCTGTGCCCGTCCCCGATCCCGAACTGAAGGATTCCAGGGAGCAGATCTTCCTCGCCGGGGATGTGCCCTCGCCTGCGAATCCTCCCTCGGGATGCCGATTCCATACCAGGTGCTGGCGTGAACGTACTGATGATCAAAAAACTGAGTGCAAAACTGTGATCCCAGAGCTCTATGAACACGCCGATGGCAGCGGTACGCACCTGAGCGCCTGCCATTTCGCGAAGGTACGCTACAACCTCGTCTAGCAATTGGTCAAAATCAAATACCAGCCACCGTTGAGATACAATAAAAATCGGCCTACTGAGGAGGTTTGAGTGAATATTTTCGCTTACAGAATCATCCCCGTGATTGTCATTCATGACGCTGAAGATGCTGAACCTCTGGGGGAGGCCTTAATCGCCGGAGGGTTGCCGATGGCGGAGATCACCTTCCGCACTGAAGCGGCAGCAGAATCCATTGCCATCATGAGTGAAATCGATGGCTTGACGGTTGGAGCGGGGACAGTTGTCACCACCGCCCAGGTGGAGCTCGCCGTTGAAGCCGGAGCGAAATTCCTGGCCAGCCCCGGTTGCCGGGCAGATGTCATCCGAGAGGCTCAGCTTGCCGGACGACCCATTCTCCCAGGTACGGTCACTCCGTCCGAGATCATGGCAGCAGCAGCGCTGGGCATCGACACAGTGAAGTTCTTCCCCGCCAATCTCTATGGCGGTGCCACAGCGATCAAGGCCCTAGCCGCGCCATTCACCTCAGTGAAGTTTGTTCCCACAGGAGGGGTGTCACCGGAGAATCTCACCGATTATCTCCAGTTGGACTGCGTACCAGCAGTGGGCGGATCGTGGATGGTTCCTGCCGATCTGATAAAAGCCAAGGACTTCTCTGCGATTTCTTCGCTATGTCGCCAAGCTGTTGAACTTGCCGCTTCTGTTACTGCGTAGATGGGGTTTTCACCCGCAAAGTATCATGCCACTCAGTTCGTACGGGCATGCCCGTTGCGTCGAGGTGAGCGATCACACAAGAAGCAGTGGCTAGGAAGCGGGGAAGAATCTGCAGGGGAGCAAGCATGGCAGGGATGACCGGAGCGTGTCCGCAGACCACCGTCGGGGTTCCGGCGGCACCCACCGCTTTTGCTAAGCGTTCGATATAGCCGCCCACTTCGCGTTCGGAGGCCTCTTCCTCCGACAAAGCTCCCAGCGTAGTGATCTGGGTTTCGGCTGCCTTCGCGTACGGCTTCAGAGTCTGGATGCAGCGAGTCGATGTTGACGACACCAGGTTCGTGACACCAAAAGGCTTGAGAATCTGGGCGATGAAAGGCAGTTGCTTCTTGCCCTGGTTACTCAGAGGCCGCAGTGCGTCGTCTTCCTGCCAACTGTCGCGGCGCTTGGCTTGAGCGTGACGAAGAATGATCAGGGGAGTCGTGTCAGGCAGGGAGGCTGCCTCCAGAAGTACAGCGCGCTCATCGGAATAGCTCAGAGTTTCCATAGCCTGCTCCAGGCTCATCCACTTGGCGCGATCCACCTCAGAAGTTGGGGTGTGCTTGTGTGATGACAGTGTTGTTCCCACCCACCACGAGACGATCTTCATGGACTGGCCCACAGGATAACGGATAGGGGTCAGCGGTGCACCGAGGCGAACGCGCGTTGAGGATTCCTCATAGACTTCTCGTGCCGCAGTGGAGGGAAGAAGCTCCGCAGCTTCGACCTTTCCCTTCGGCAAACACCAGTCATCATAGACCGGGCGGTGGACAAGTCTGACTTCACGGGTTGAATCCGAACCTCGCAGAGGCACTGCCCCTGCTGCCCAGAGAGGCAACGGAGAATCAATGGTCACCTAACCACCCTACACATAGCGCAGCTCTGGGATGAAAACTAACCAGATCTGTTCTGCGATCACTGACCCGGTCGGCGAGCCCCCGTGGCTTGAATGAGATGCTCCTGGATGTCGATCAGAGGGCGCCCGAATCCATCGGTGGTCTTTTGGACCCACCCGTCATCGGTGAGCCACCACGAGGCCGTACCCTCATCGAAAGCCAGATTAAACAAGGAGTCGATCTTTGCGATGTGTTCCTCGTTGGAGAGTTGAACCAGAACCTCGACGCGGCGGTCAAGATTGCGGTGCATCAGGTCGGCTGATCCGATACCCGCCTGCGGAGAACCGCCGTTATCGAACCAGAACAGCCGTGAGTGTTCCAGGAAACGGCCCAAAATCGAGCGAATCCGGATGTTCTCGCTCAGCCCGGGCACCTCGCCTCGCATCGCGCAGATCCCTCGTACCCAAAGATCTACCTTAACTCCTGCTTGGCTGGCGCGGTAGAGAGCATCCATGATCGTCTCGTCCACGATGGAGTTCACCTTGATACGGATACGTCCGCCTACCCCAGACTTCTGCAGCGCGATCTCGTTCTCAATCTTCTCCATCAGCCCATTGCGGATTCCGAAGGGAGAAACCAGTACGCGGCGATAATTGGATTCGGCAGTCATCCCCGACAGATGGTTGAACAACCTCGACACATCCTCGGTGATCACCGGATTCGAAGTCAGCAGCCCCATATCCTCGTACATCCGCGCTGTCTTGGGGTTATAGTTGCCCGTACCCAGATGACAGTAGCGGCGCAGGGTCTCACCCTCATCGCGAATCACCAGGGAAAGCTTGCAGTGAGTCTTCAGCCCCACCACACCATAGACCACGTGAACACCGGACTTCTCTAGTTTTCGGGCCCAGGCGATGTTGGCCTGCTCGTCGAAACGCGCCTTGATCTCCACCAGTGCCAAGACCTGCTTGCCCGCTAGGGCAGCGTCGATCAGTGCATCAATGATGGGGGAGTCACCGGAAGTACGATACAGAGTCTGCTTGATGGCCAGCACCTGAGGATCGGCTGCTGCCTGCTCAATGAAACGCTGGACGGAGGTCGCGAAAGAATCATAGGGATGATGAAGCAAGACATCGCGCTTCTTCAGAGCAGCGAACATATCCGCCGGTTGTGAGGTTTCCACCTCCACCAGAGCCGGATTAGTCTTCGGCAGGAAGGCTGGATATTTCAGTGCTTCGCGATCCACATCAGCGATAGAGAACAGCCCGGTTAAGTCCAGCGGACCGCGTACGAAGAAGGTTTCCTGGGTGGAGATGTCGAGTTCAGAGGCAATGATGTCGAGCAGTTCAGCGTCGATGCCTTCTTCGACTTCGAGACGTACCGGAGGCCGCCCAACCTTGCGGCGCAGCAACTCTTTCTCCAAAGCGAAGAGAATGGACTCAGCATCGTCCTCTTCAACTTCGAGGTCCTCATTGCGGGTGACACGGAAAGTGACATGCTTGACGATCTCCATACCTGAGAAGATCGAGTCAAGATGCTGGGCAATGATGTCTTCCAGAGGTACGAAGCGTCCCTCGGTGACCTCGATGAAACGCGGGAGGACGTTCGGTACTTTGATGCGGGCAAACAGCCGCGCCCCGGTCGCAGGATTGCGAAGCTGGATGGCGAGGTTGAGACTGAGTCCCGAAATATAGGGGAAGGGGTGCGAGGGGTCGACCGCCAGCGGGGTGAGAATCGGGAAGACCCGCTCCTTGAACAGCTCTGTCATCCGTGTCTTTTCCGGGGATGTCAGATCAGCCCAATGCAGGATCACGATTCCATTCTCAGCCAGCTCTGGAATGATTTCTTCGACTAGTACGCGGGTCTGTTCGTCAACCAGGTCGCGCGAGGTGGACAGGATTGCCTCATGGAGTTCGCGGGGAAGAAGCCCTGAACTTCCGCGTTGGGCTAAGCCGGCATCAATACGCCGCTTCAGACCAGCCACGCGTACCATGAAGAATTCGTCAAGGTTTGAGGAGAAGATCGCTAGGAATCGTGCCCGCTCCAGCAGGGGAGTACGGTTGCGGTCACGGGCGAGGTCGAGGACCCGGGAGTTGAAAGCCAGCCAGCTCAACTCTCTGTCGGAATACCGATCAGCAGGCAGATCATCGCCGGGGGTTAAGGATAATGGCTCCGGCAGGGTGATGTCTTCGTCATACTCAAGCTCAGGCAAAGGTTGGCGCATCGGCGGGAGAAAGGCAGGGCGCGGTACAGGGCGGGGCGGGGCCGACGGCGGAGCAGGTGGCGGTGCGGGCGGCGGACTGAACCGACTCGTGGCTGGTGCATCGGCAAAGGTTGACCCGCGCAGTGAGGACAGACGACGATCAGCGGGAGCTTCTACTGGCTTTGAGAAACTGTCGTCGTCCTTCTTGGCCGGAGTCCGTTCCGGGCGAGGCCGAACGGGCCTGGTGGTCCGCGGTGTCGTTGGAGCGAAGGATTCCTGAGCCATGGCGGCAAAGTCAGGGATGGGCAGTCGCTCGGTCATGGGGAAGCGATCTTCAAAGGATGGCGATGGCCGAGGGGCAGGAAAGTCGGGGAGCGGAAGGAAATCATCCTCAGGGAAGCGATCATCAAAGGGTACCGATGACCGGGAAGACGGGAACTCCGGGAAGGTCTCTCCTGAGCCGAGCGTTGAGGAAATAGGCCTATCCAAGGGGGAAGGCCGCGTCGAGGTCGAGGAACTGATCCGTGGTTCTCTGCGAATTGGTCTGGTCGATATGCGGTCATCGTAGGCATCAACATCATCGTCAAAACGATCATAGGGTGCCGGTGGATTGGGTGTTGGTTCCTCAGCAAGCATCGCCAAAACACGGTCGATTTGCTCCTGTGTGGGCAGCGGCCCGCCGTTGGTTTCGAATCCCCGAAGAGTCAAGAACTCTTCCACATTTGCCTTGTTGTCGACTCGAGACGAGGAGGGTCGTATTTTGCGCACACCAGGGCGACCGTACCCTCGATTAGTTTCGCTCATCCCAACTCCTCGATCTTGTCCACATAACGATACCGGAGATCCTTGCGAACCAGCGAAAAGCCCGAGGACTGATAGAGGATTTGCGCACGGGTTTCTGCTTGATCAACCCAGAGTCGTACACTGTTGATTCCGCGCTGCTGGAAGTATTTCAGGCTGTGCTCCAGTAGTTGACGCCCCAGGCCAGCACCTTCGCGGGCTGGATCAACGCCGAGAATATAGATTTCACCGGTGTCATTGAGTTGCTTGGTCCACAGGAATCCGACCATTGTTTGGCTATGCCAGGCGATGAAAAGCCCGTGTGGATCGAACCAGTCGGAGTCGAAGCGGCGACGGAAATCATCCTTGGTCCAGCTTGCTTGTTCTGGATGGTGGGAAAAGGCCTTCGAATGGAGGGCAACAAGGTCGTCGAGGTCGTCGTCGCGGAAAGTCGTGATCGTGAATTGTGTGGATGCTGCTTTTATCGGAAAGGGGGCGTGGGCCTCCAAGATCAGAAGGGCGCGTACCTGTTCGTACCGGTGTTTCGCGCAGAACCCTCGTGCCGCATCACAGTCACCAAAGGACCACAGTTCGGTATCAGGATCAATCTGTGTCACACAGTCCAGCAGGATTGAACCTAGGCCCTGGCGGCGGTACGCAGGGTCGACAACGATCTGTGCGCTGGCGTCCTTCCACCAGGCATAGGCGGTGAGGTTGCCCGAGCGCCGAATAATCAGGTGATACTGGTCTTCATTCTCCTGCTGCGACAAAGCGAGGACAGCCTGTTCATTCAGCGGAAAAACCCCATCGGTCCTCTCGGCTTTGTGGGCTAGGGCGATGACATCCTGCGCATCCGCAGCGGATAAGGAGTGTCGTCGATCGCAATCCATGGTCATCTACTGGTGAATCGATAACCCACGTTGCGAACAGTCCCGATCAGGGATTCGTACTCTGGTCCAAGCTTGGCCCGCAGACGGCGTACGTGAACATCGACGGTACGCGTACCTCCGTAGTAGTCGTACCCCCACACCTCGGTAAGAAGGTGTTCGCGGGCAAAGACCCGCCCTGGGTGTGTGGCTAGGTATTTCAACAGTTCGAACTCGGTGTAGGTCAGGTCGAGGGGCTCATTGTTCAGCCACACTGAGTACGCAGCTTCATCAATGACCACCCCTCCGGCAGACACCCGACTAGGCGGTTCTTCCTCCGGGGTAGTCAGGGCCAACAGCCGAGCCTGAAGCTCAGCAGAACCAGCCCCATCCATCAGAAAGTCCTCGCAGCCCCAATCACTGGAGTAAGAAGCCAACCCCGCCTCATCCAGCACAACCAAACGAGGAATCACCACCCCAGCAGTGAAAAACATCTGGCAGACATTCTTCGCAGAGTTCAAGTCAGAGCGCGCATCAATGATCACCACATCACAGGCAGCAGACTCAGTAAGCACCTGGTCCCGAGGCGACTTAACCCTCACCTCATGGTTCAACCCCCCCAAACAAGGCAGAGGATCAGGCGCCGCACTAGATGTAATCAACAAAACCGCAGCCATAACTCCTCCTTACGCTTTGAAGATTACCGGATCTGCCTCTTCCTCCACCTATTCCCTGACAGGAAAAGGCAAGGTTTAGTGGAAAACCAGAGAAGTGGATACTGAGGTTGCCCAAGAATTCGGGATAGTCTGTTGCGAGTCTATCGGCCTACGGGTACTCCTGCAGTTAGCCTTTCTGATGACCTGGATTATGGGGCGACAAGAGGGTATGCGGCTTTTACTCGGGAAGACAGCCGAATTGACAACCCTCCCCTGGGTATGAAAGATTGCTGTTCCGGGCAAGATTCAAAACTCTTCAGCAACGAAGCAAGTTGAGTTTGTTCTATGGGTGTGTTCGAAATGCCGAGGAATTAAGTAAAAATGAAAGGAATCAAAATGAAAAGGCTACTTGCAGTATCGATGGGTGTTTTTGTGATTCTTGGTTTTTCAGTGATGGGTGGATCTGTCGCAAATGCAGCCACAGCTGGAGGTACCAAACATGTCCCTGGAGTATCCTCTAACGGAACTACAACGACGTTTTCACAGAAGTGCTCGCCCAATTCAGCAACCAGGGCGCAGGCTTATATCAAAGTGGGAACGGTATCATCAACCTCTCCTCTCGGTGGTAAGGCTGCGGCAGTGTCGACTCAGGCAACGGTGAAGTCTGCACCTGATATTACAATAAATCAGAATACTTGCACTTGGATACTAGCTAATCTTGTACCCTGAGGCTATGTCTGAGCTTTGGAAAGTTCGGCGCAATAGAGTCACTGGTGTGCTGTCTGCTGGACTCATGGTTTGTTTATCAACGTTGCTGGGTGGGTGTATTTCTTCTGTTGAAACCCATGTGGATGATGATGCTAAACGGTTAGCTCCAAGTATGGCTGTGCTCATTCGACAGGTGCTTGATTTAGACGGGGCTAACGGTTTCGGCGGCATGCTGACAGAGGATGAGCGGGAGATTCTCCGTCGGTCAGCGGAAGCCGGTTCGATTAGTGCCGTTGATTATGAAGCTTCACATTCGAGATTCATGACTTGTATGGACCAGCGTGGGGTACGCCCATCATATGAAAAAGGGCCGAATGGGGTCTACTATCTGCCGCCGTATGATACGAGGCTAGTTACGTTCACTGACGATGAATTATTTGCAGCCCAAGGTGCTTGTTTGTATTTGCATGACGCCGTCGAGCGACTTTATTCGATTCAACAGGCAAACCCGGGGTTATATGCCGATCAATATGTGGCGGGTGCCGCGTGTTTGCGAGCCGGTGGATATGTGGATGCGAGCTATGCAGGCAAGGAGTTGGAGGCCGCGATTGATGAGGCACTTGACTCTGCTGATCCTTCTGAATCTTTTCCTTTTGATCCTTACGAGCCGGGTGCAAATGCTTGTTTGCGAGCTGCTGGTTATTCTCTGTTTTTCTGGGATGGGCCGATCTAGCGTATGAAAGACAAATTGATTCATCAAAGGTCGCGCCCTCATGGATTCCGAGCGGTTGTGGCGATCATTGCTGTGATGCTCGTTTGCTTAGGTGTGGTTATTGGTTTGATCGTGGTACCAGTTGATCCACCAAAGGACTTGACGGACGATGTTGACTCGTTGTATGCCCCGGTCACGGTTCAAGAGTTTGATGATCCGAGAGCGATTTATGTGATATATGACACTGGTCTGGATGTGCCGCTTGTAGCCCACACATCGGGTGTGGTGACTCGTATTCCCGAGGGTCGTCAGGTGGACTCTGGCGGCACTGTTGTGACTGTGGATGCAATCCCACTGATCGGGTTGGCGACAGCAGTGCCTCTATACAGAGATCTGGAATGGGGTGATGAGGGACAGGATGTCCGCGCACTCAATCAAGAGTTGGCTCGGTTAGGGTTTGGCACGCCTGATTCTCCCCGATTCACAGAGGACACTCGAGCAGCCTGGGTCTCGTTGCAGAAGAAGTGTGGGGTTGTTTCTCCTGAGCGGGTTGTCAATCTGGCGAGCGTAGTCTGGTTGCCAGCCGCACGGGTTCAGGTGGTGAAGTGGAATTTTTCTTTGGGAGCCCTGTTGCCAGCAGATGGGGTTTTGGGTACGGTGCCTGGGTTTGTCGATTCGGCCCGGGTTGCGGCGACTGATGGAAGCATTATTGCTACCGAGGGGCGTACCGTCACTGTTGCTAATCAGACCACGGTTTTCCCCGATGATGGGATCATCACGGATCCTGACTTTCTGGAAGCCACTATCGGCACATCCAAGTTGGTCTCATCTGATGGGGTGGAGTTTCTTCGCCAGGCTCAGGGAACAACCCAACTCGACCAGCCACTGACGGTGTTGGCTGTCCCGCCTACAGCAGTTTTTGCGATTAAGGCTAGCGCAGCTTGCGTGGAAGTAGATGGTGTCGGGATTCCAGTGACGATAGTGGGTTCGTCTCTGGGTGTCACGTTGGTGACGACCAGCGATGGTTCTCAGCCATCTCAAGTAGCCATCGGAGCAGGCATCACACTGAATGAGTGTGCATGACTGACCAGGTCTGTGTAACTGCGGAAAATCTTGGGCACCGTTTTCCTGGGACGGATTGGCTGTTTTCGGATTTGAACTTTTCCTTAAATCCAGGCGAGGTGATTTGTGTTACAGGTCCTTCTGGCAGTGGAAAATCAACATTGTTATCGCTGCTCGCCGGGTGGGAAAAGCCCACGTCGGGTGCGGTTCATCGTACCGGTGTCGAGCGTGTTCAGTGGGTGTTTCAGAATCCTTATGGTGTGCCGCATCGCAGCGTAGCAGATCATGTCGGGTTCCCGTTGCTCCAGCAGGGGCTTAGTCGGTTGGATGCTGACACAAAAGCCCGGGATTTGCTGGCTCGCTTCGGCCTTGGAGCGACTGCTGACAGGGAGTTTTCCGCTCTGTCAGGAGGTGAGGCTCAGCGGCTGATGCTGGCGAGGGCTCTTGCGGTATCACCAGATCTGCTGCTGGTTGATGAACCGACCGCTCAGTTGGATCGGGTGATGGCTGCGAGTGTGGCGAAAACGCTGACCCACCTGGCTCAGGAAGATGTGATTGTCGTTATTGCCTCGCATGATACAGATGTCGTGAGTCAAGCCAGCTACCTCATCGATCTCGGTGTGACCCATGCTGAAGTAGGTTCAGAATGAGGTTCTCCACGATCATTGACGAGGCACAACGAAACGTGGTGAGCGGGACCACGCGAATGGGTGTGGGTTTCCTTGTCGTGAGCGCTCTCTTGGCGGTGCTTGCTCTAGCAGACCTTCTCACTATTGCGGGTATCCAGAACACAACAGAACGCTACGTTGCCTCAGGTTCCGCAACACGAGGGCTGGTGGCAGCCCATTCCGTAGACGCCACAGCCTGCGATGCGTTGGCGAGCATCGACACGATTCAGAGCAGCGGTGCCATGGTCTCCAGCACCGCGCTGAGATTTTCGGCAGCCCCGGCGGTTTCGGTGCAAACCTTCGCAGCAAGCCCGGGTTTCTCCGCTGTTCTCGACATCACTGACCCCGTACCAGGGGGCGTCTGGATGGAAGCCAACTTGGCTGCCACGCTTCATGCCAGAGTGGGGGATATCATGCCCACGCAGTTGGGTGTCATCCAAGTGGGAGGCATCTTTGCGTGGCCTCAAGATGGCCGAGACCAAAGACTGAGCTTCGCCATTGTGATCCCACGGCTGCCCAGTGAAGCCTTTGATGAGTGCTGGATCACGGCTTGGCCGATCAATGACGCCAACGATATTCTCTTGCGTTCCACTCAGTTGGCGATGTCATCACCAGGAGAGATCGGTCAGATCAACACGCGTCTTGGGACTAATTACGATGCTTATGCAGAGTTCTCAATGCGACTCACTCGCTTTACACCACTTGGAGCACTAGTGGTTGGTCTATCGGTCGGGTACGCCTTGTCCCGACTGCGCCGCTTAGAGTACGCCAGCGCTCTCCATGCAGGACAAACAAGATCCGCTCAATTGCTCACCTGTGCGTTTGAAGCCCTCACATGGAGTGCACCCTCTGCCCTCTTGCTGATCGTAATCATCTGGGCTGTCACCGCAGCTTTCTCAATTGGAGAGACGAATGCTGTACTAGGCATCGTCGGGAGGGTGCCGCTCATTGGTGCCGCTGCGTCCATCCTCGGGGCAATGATCGGCTGTGCCCAAGTCCGCGAGAGAAACTTTTTCCGCATGTTCAAGAATCGTTAGCCTTGGATCGCTGAATTCGGGTTTCAACACTGAATTCAGGACCAGCAATACTGAGAATCATTCACGTATTGGCTGGGCTACCACCTGGTGGATAGTCGGCTTCGGCGGAGGAGGAGAGCTGATTCTATTGAGCGCACGATGTCATGTGGTTGGCGGAGTTGGTCGCTTGTTATGGTGATGATCAGCCAGCCTTCGTCCTGAAGGATTCGGCGCCGTTTGGCATCGATCTCCATTTGCTGTCGGCTTCCGACATGAACTGCACCGTCGTACTCAACACCAACTCTTTCCTGTTCGTACCCCATGTCGAGATGAAAGGTGCGACCAACCGTAGGACAGTGAACTGGAAGATTCACCATGGGTTCAGGCAGACCGGCTTGAACGAGGAGAAGGCGGGTACGGGTTTCGAACAGTGAATCTGTACCAGGACGTACCCACCTCACAACGCTTCTTACCTGCTTGACCCCGCCCTGCCCAGCTAGTCCATCAAGTTCAGTCATAAGTTCTTCCATCGTCAGCAAGGGATTCTGACGACGAACTAATCCATCACCAATTTCAACGAGGGCGTTATTTGATGCTCCCCGAATCTGAATCCAGTGCTGGACTGGGTTTTGCAGAGGTAAGTCATGGACCCGAGCTGTCGCTGTAGGTATTGCTGAACTTCGGTGAGCAATGACATCTCGCCGAATGGGCCTGGGAACATCTCGGTGAATAAGCAGATGGCAGTTCGTCCAATCCCCAACACTTTCAGGAAGTGCCACACCTAGAACCTGAAGAGCGGTGGGGCCATAGAGAACCGCACCCTTGTCAGGGTACGCAGCCAGGATGCCCTGCATCTTGACAATGAACTCATCCCTCCGCTGCTGCCATTCATCGCAACCAGGTACGGAGACAATACGTGCATAAACTCCATTGATTAGTCGCTGATAACCCAAGCGAGTATGGTTCCTGGCAGTAATAACACCAGATCGTGCCAAGTGCATCTCAGCTACAACAGTAGAAGGCATTCTTCTACTGTTCCCTATTCTGTACGAGCGTGGGAAGTTATCCACAGGTTTATTTGAAAAGGGAAAAACTTGCCCATTCCGTAACCCTATGCCCCTCCCTATTCGGAAGTGGTAAGTTTTTCCCCGAAATACCTGGTTTTAAGGGGAAATACTTGCCCATTCCGTATTGGGAGGGGTGATTTTATTCGGAAGTGGCAAGTTTTTCCCTTTGTTTATGGTGTGGGTGAAATCTGGTAGGTCATCGGCTCGGGGACTCCTGCGGAATCCAGTTGAGAGATCAGTTGCAGATTAGAAGGTGGTGATCTGTGGTTGAGTTGGACGTGCTAGGAAGGGGTTTCGCACTAGCCCCCCGCTGCCGCGGCCCCCCCAGGGGGGCCTTGCCATTTGAGACGTGGTCGGGTTGTGTGCGTCCTTAGAAGGAACATCAGGTTTGCTTCTTCGGATGTGTTTGTCTGGGGTCGGGTTGGTTGGGGCTTGGTCTGTCTTAGGGATGGGAAGGAAGGGAGTCCGTATCATGACTAGCTGTGCGAGTTTGAATCTGAAACTCCGGTCTCCTCTTTTTGTGGATGCAGCCAAATACCTCACGATCCATACCACCACAGGCTTGAGCCCGAATCCACTGATCGCTGCCGTAACTAACGGCACTAGGTGGGTGTGCTGACAAGGCGACCATCGGGAAGGCAGGCTGGACACCTGCCGAGCGGTGGCAACGCAGCCCGCGCACTCAGCTAGTGACGCGCAGTGGCAGGGATCGGTGGATTCGGGATTAGTCCTCACAATCACCGGCAAGAATGGAGCAGATTCCGGTTATGAGTGCAGGAAAACTTGTCACCATACTTATCGCGGTGAAACGTAACCCTCTCAGCGAAACTGTTCAATGTCACTGAGGACCCGCAGACCGGACCACGTTTCCTATGGCAAGGCCCCCCTGGGGGGGCCGCGGCAGCGGGGGGGAAAACTACCTCTGCCACCATTACGGGTATGGGACTCCAATCTCTCACCGCGCACCATCCTGCATCATAAGCCCAAGGCCTACACCTAGTCCCTACGTCGGCTGCCGGGGGTTCTGCATTCCGCTTCGCTCCACGCAGAATGACCGGGTGGGAGTCATATCCATGTGGTCATCCTGCCGTCAGGCGGGACCCCCGGCGGCTGATGTGAGGACTTAGCCTACACTTCCTTACCACAGTCCTTACTTTGGCTGCCGGGGGTTCTGCATTCCGCTTCGCTCCATGCAGAATGACCGGGTGGGAGTCATATCCATGTGGTCATCCTGCCGTCAGGCAGGACCCCCGGCGGCTGATGTGAGGACTTAACCTACACTTCCTTACCACAGTCCTTACTTTGGCTGCCGGGGGTCCTGCCTCGCGGCAGGATGACGGGGGTGTTGATGGCGCGCACTAGACTTGGGTGATGGCTGGTTTTAGCTTTTGGTTGATTGTTGGGTTGGTGGCTCTGGTTGGAGTTGTGCTCATCATCGCTGTGGTGATGCTGATTTTGCGTGGGAAGGAGACTGGGGATGTTTGAGATTGATTCTTCTATGGATCCTGTGCTGCTGGGGGTTGCTTGGATGATTGGTCACTGGGAGGGGACTGGACATGGTGCATCTGAGGACGGTGAGAACTACACCTACTCGGCGACTATTGACTTCGCGGAGAATGGCGGAAACTATCTGCACTACATCATGCAGCTCTTTGAGACCGATGACAAGGGTCGTCCCACGAAGTCGCTGGGGATGGAGACGGGATTTTGGCGCCCTCAGGCTGACGGCCAGATCGAGGTCGTGATTGTTCATCCGCAGGGGATTGCTGAGGTCTATGTCGGCAAGATCGAAGGGGCAAAGATTGAGCTCACCACGGATCTTGTTGCCCGTACGCTAACCGCTGAGGTTCCTGTGACGGGGGGACATCGGCTCTATGGCAATGTTGAGTCAGATCTGATGTTCACCTATGACCGAGGTACTGCCGACCAGGATCTTCAGCCGCTGCTGTGGGCTCGGTTGGCCCGGGCCTAGGAGGTCAGTGACCTATCATGACCAAGGTTCTGATCACGGACGGTACAGACGCGGGCCTAGCCTGGCACTACGGCGATCCTTTAGGAGAACAGCGTCTGCTAGAAGAGGCCGGGGGAGTGGTTGAGCTTTCCAACCGCGAGGTCATACGCATCGACGGAGATGATCGACTCAAGCTGGTGAATCTTCTCAGCACCCAAGCTCTGGACTCGCTGGCAATCGGAGAGTCAGCATCCACCTATCTTCTCGATCCGCAAGGACACATTGTTCACTTTTTGGCACTCGTCAATGATGAAGAAACCCTGTGGGGATGGACAGAACCGGGCCGAGGGCGCGCGCTGGCCGATCACCTGAACTCGATGCGTTTCCGCTTAGATGTACGCGCCGAGCTGGTCGACCAGATGACGATCCTGTGGTCCGGGGTTCCACGTGACAACACAGTTATGCGCAGCGGTACGCCGAACTGCCTGGGTGGTTATGAACTATTTGTGCCGAGAGACAGCCATTCATTGGACCCGACGGTTGGGCTGTGGGCCTATACAGCCAGACGTGTTGCTGCAGGGGTTCCACGCATAGGAACAGATACTGACGAACGTACGATCCCCAATGAACTCGGCGTACCTTCCGAATGTGTGTCACTGAACAAGGGCTGCTACCCAGGTCAAGAGACAGTTGCAAAAACTCATTTCCGAGGTACTCCGCCCAGACGACTCGTACGCCTTCACTTCGATGGTTCGCAGGAGAGGTTCATGAGTCCGGGAACGCCGTTGACTGCCGTAGAATCTGATACCCCGGTGGGTATCCTGGGTTCGATGGCATATCACATGGACCTGGGTCCTATTGCACTGGGTTTGATTGCACGGAAGATCACTGACTCCACACTCATCCTTGCAGATGGGGTCCCGGCGACTATCCAGCCTTTGGTGTGACCCCCGCCGTCATCCTGCCGCAGGCAGGACCCCGTGAGGTTACTTTGGACTTAAGCTGGGGAATCTGTTCATACTCCATACGTCGGCTGCCGGGGGTCCTGCCTGCGGCAGGATGACGGGGGCGATGTCATACTCCGTACGTCGGCTGCCGGGGGTCCTGCCTGCGGCAGGATGACGGGGGCGATGTCATACTCCGTACGTCGGCTGCCGGGGGTCCTGCCTGCGGCAGGATGACGGGGGCGACGTCATACTCCGTGTGTCGGCTACCGGGGGTTAGTGACGATTCTTATTGAGGAACTCGTTGGTGCCGAGTTCCTTGGGAGTGTAATCAGACTCATGATCGGTTCCCTTGGCCCTCATCCAGGAGTCGATGATTTCTTTTTCAGCGTGGGAACGGCCCACCCAGATGGCACCTTCGACAGATTTTCCTGGTTCGAGATCCTTGTAGACCGAGAAGAAGTGTTCGATCTCCAGCAGAGTCAGGTCTGACAGATCTGTCAGTTCACGGACTCCTGCTTGGCGAAGATCAGCGGTGGCGATGCACAGAACTTTGTCATCTCCACCCATCTCATCAGTCATACGGAACATCCCAATGGCCCGGCACTCGATCAGAGCACCAGGGAAGGTTGGTTCGGCCAAAATCACCATCGCATCGAGCGGGTCACCATCCTGACCGAGGGTGCCTTCAATAAACCCATAGTCATTGGGGTATTGAGTTGAGGTGAACAGAGTACGATCCAAGCGAATCCGCCCAGTATGGTGATCCATTTCGTACTTATTTTTCGTTCCTTTTGGAATTTCGATGGTTACATCGAAGCGTAGGGCAGGCTCAATTTGCGGACTTTGAAAACTACCGGCCACGGTCCCTCCTAAAAGACATAGTTATTCCTGTGAAGTGAGTCTATCGTCCTAATAGCTGGAAGTTGCAAGACTGGGAGCAAGCAATCTCAGATTCTCCTAGAATAGGTGTATGCCCGATCAACTTATCATTGGTTTCAACCCGATGTCGGCTGCCAATAAGGTGGCCTACTACTCTGGGCAGATTCGGGTGCGCATCCTGTGGCTGATTGTTGCCATTGCCATCTGTGCATGGATTTGGATCTGGCAGCGCAGCGTCTTGACTCCCCAAGTCACCGGGATGCTTTTCGGAGTGGGGATTGCGTACTCTGCGATTTGGTTGGCTCTGGCTGTGATTAACTGGCGCCGTGCCAAGTCCGCTCTTGCTGCGATTTCACCCGGTGTGGCAGCGGCTGTCGATCGACGCGGAATCTGGCTCCAAGGAACCGGGATGGCATGGCCCGAAATCGGCTCAGTGGCCATCAAGACTGGTCGATTCAGCAGTTCACCACGGCTGCTAGTGACCCGCATTGACGGTCAAGTCATATCGATCTCTGTGGCGGATCTGGATGTGATGCCGGGCACCATCGATGCCGCTGTTCGTACCTTCTCTTCCGGAACCCAGTGGATCGATACCTCCAAGCTAGGCAACTGAAGCCCACTCGTGGCAAGCACACTAATCAGGTACTAGACTGACGTTACAGGTCAATAGAGACCTTTGAGACTTTACGTTCAGGAGAGAATATGCCCATTGCAAACCCCGAAGTTTACGCGGAAATGATCAAAAGGGCCAAGGAAGGCAGCTATGCCTATCCCGCCATCAATGTCACCTCATCTCAGACGCTCAATGCTGCGCTGGCAGGATTCGCCGAAGCCGGTTCTGACGGTATCGTGCAGGTATCAACTGGCGGTGCTGAGTACGCCTCAGGCCCGACCATTAAGAACATGGTTTCCGGCGCGGTGGCTTTGGCTGAGTACGCCCACGTTGTCGCGAAGAACTACCCGGTCAATATCGCCCTTCACACCGACCACTGCCCCAAAGACAAATTGGACACCTATGTACGTCCGCTGATCGCGATTTCCGCTGAGCGCGTACGTGCGGGAATGGACCCGCTGTTCGGTTCACATATGTGGGACGGATCGGCTGTCAGCCGCGATGAGAACCTTCAGATTGCCCAAGAGTTGCTGGCTCTTAGCGCTGCTGCCAAGCAGATTCTTGAGATTGAGGTCGGCGTGGTCGGCGGAGAAGAAGACGGTGTCTCCAATGAGATCAACGAGAAGCTGTATTCCACAGTCGAAGACGGCATGGCTACGATTGAAGCTCTCGGTCTGGGAGAGAATGGTCCCTACATCACAGCTTTGACTTTCGGTAATGTCCATGGTGTTTACAAGCCCGGACATGTCCAGCTTCGTCCGGCAGTGCTGAAGGAAATCCAGGATGCGGTCGGGGCAAAGTATGGGGTTGACAAGCCTTTCGCGCTGGTCTTCCATGGCGGTTCCGGTTCCACAGCCCAGGAAATCTCAGACTCCGTTGATTTCGGCGTAATCAAGATGAACATCGACACTGACACCCAGTACACCTTCACCCGTCCCGTGGTGGATTTCATGTTCAAGGGGTACGACGGTGTCCTCAAGGTTGACGGTGAAGTCGGCAATAAGAAGCAGTACGATCCGCGCGCTTGGGGCAAAGTCGCCGAGGCCGGTATGGCTGCCCGTATCGTCGAAGCCGCACAGCAACTGCGGTCCGCAGGCCGTACCTTCTGATCTCTTTCCTGTACGCCGGTCGCTTTGCCGACACGCCAATTCAGCATTGGAAAAATTGGCAGCGACCGGGGGTCAGGATTGAACTAAACTAGGTTCATGAGTACACATACTCAGATTCTCGCTAGTCTGTATCAGCGTTGGCCGGAGCATCGCATCGGCCCCACTCTCACTCGTATTTCTGCGCTCATGAACCTCCTGGGGGACCCCCAGCATGCGGCGCCGATGATTCATATCACAGGGACAAACGGCAAAGGGTCCACTGCCATCATTATTGATGCCCTTTTGCGGGCTCAGGGATTGCGTACTGGGCTTTTTCTTTCGCCTCATCTGGCAGATCCCTGCGAGCGAATCAATGTTGACGGTCAGCCGATTTCTCCGGAGACCTTCGATCAGGTGTGGACCGAGATCGAGCCTTTTGTTGCCATGGTCGATTCGCAGTTGATCGACGGCATCGAGATGACTTTCTTTGAGGTCATGACGGCGATGGCCTATGCCTGCTTCGCAGATGCCCCTGTGGATGTCATGGTGATCGAAGTCGGCATGGGAGGCAGTTGGGATGCCACCAATGTCGGTGATGGGCAGGTCTGTGTCTTCACTCCGATCGCCATGGATCATGTGAACTATCTTGGGGATTCCCTGGATTTGATTGCGACGGAGAAGGCAGGGATTATTAAGCCCAAGAGCCATGTCGTCCTCGCCGGTCAAGAGCCCGAGGTCGCCAAGATTCTTCTCGCGCGCTGCAAAGAATTGGGGGTCGCGGCCTCGAAAGAGGGTGAGGACTTCTCCCTGATTGATCGTCGGATGGCTGTGGGTGGTCAGGTGATTCGCCTGGAAGCCGGGGCTGGTCCTATCGGTGATCTATTCTTGCCTTTGTATGGTGCCGGCATGGCGCATAATGCGGTTCTTGCTGTGGCAGCGGTCGAAGCTTTCGATGGGATGAGGGGATTGGATCCTGGGGTCATCGAGGATGGCTTTGCTGAAGTACGAGCGCCTGCGCGTACTGAGCGGGTGCATGTGTCCCCGCCGATCGTTATTGACACCTGTCATAACCCAGCGGCTGTGACTGCGGTTTTGGACACCATGGACGAGGCTTATGCTTTCTCTCCGCAGATTGCGGTGTGGGGAATGATGGCAGACAAGGACATCAACACAATCTTGGCTTTGCTGGAGCCCAGGGTTTCGACCTTGGTGATCACTCAGGCGCGCTCACCGCGGGCTATGAGTGCTAAGGATTTGGGAGAAAGAGCATTTAGCTTCTTCGATGTTGATCGGGTTGTCGTGCGGCCGTTGCTGGCTGATGCTATTGATACAGCGGCTCAGCTTGCTGATGAAGCTGGACGAGGTGCAGGTATTCTCATCGCAGGGTCGGCTGTTTTGGCTGGACAGGCCCGTACGATGCTCAAACCCACCATCGACGACCAAGCTACGTAAGGGCAACCGCTACCCCCAGGGTCGTCCTACCTAGCACCGCCTAGACCAACCTGCCCACCACCCCTGGGCCAACCTGCCCACCACCCCTGGGCCAACCTGCCCACCACCCCTGGGCCAACCTGCCCACCACCCCTGGGCCAACCTGCCCAC
>WQYJ01000009.1 GCA_009781325.1 Propionibacteriaceae bacterium
ACCTTGGATGTCAGATCCTTGGATTCGAGTTTGTCCACAGCGCTGGGTTCGTTCATCGTCACAACATCAGGAACAATGATCCATCCGGAAGTCAGATCCGTGGTCGGGCCATCAACCGGGTCCTTGTTCAAGGCAATGATCAAAGCGACGGCACCCACAGCGATCACCAGCATGACCCCGAGTACGATGCCGATGATTCTTCCGAGATGGTTGGGCTCGTCTTCTTCGGGCTCAAGTGCATGGGACGGGGGGCGTCCTCCGTTACCGGAGTTCATAACCATGGTCTTATCATCATCAGCGAAGGCATGGGTCGGAGTGTCCTCTACCGACGAGGGAACAACGGCTTGAACCTTCTGACCGGCCAGCAGCCGCGAGATGTCTTCGTACATCTCTTGGGCACTCTGATAACGATCCGCGGCATTCTTAGCAAGAGCCTTGAGTGCGACTGTGTCCATCTGAGATGACACCAGCGGATCGACCTCCGACGGAGGTACGGGAGTAGCCCGTACGTGCTGGTAGGCCAGGGAGACAGGGGAGTCGCCTTCGAAAGGAGGCTTGCCGGTCAGCAATTCATAAAGCAAACAGCCTGTGGAGTACAGATCGGAGCGCCGGTCAACCATCTCGCCGCGAATCTGTTCAGGTGACAGATATTGCGGGGTGCCGATTACTGAGGCAGTCTGGGTCATCGAAGCAGCGGTATCCGAGACTGCACGGGCAATGCCGAAGTCCATGACCTTGACCTGCCCGGTGTTTGTCAGCATGATATTTGCTGGTTTGATGTCGCGGTGAATGATGCCGTGGCGGTGTGAGTAATCCAGAGCATCCAGGACGCATTGAGTAAGTTCTAATGCTTTGACAGGCTGAATCTTTCGTCCATCATGCAAGATCTCACGCAGAGTATGGCCTTGAACCAGCTCCATCACGATATAGGGGATCATCAATCCAGAGACTTCGTCATAGGATTCACCAGTGTCGAAGACGGAGACGATATTGGGGTGATTCAGACCAGCAGCCGAATGGGCTTCGCGCCTGAACCTCTCTTGAAAAATAGGATCACCGGCGAGATCGACCTTCAGTCGCTTGATCGCCACATCCCGTTCTAGACGCGTATCGCGCGCACGGCGTACTTCTGCCATGCCTCCCCGACCAAGCAGAGGACCAAGGATATATCGATCACCTATCATATTGTCGGTCATAATCGTCCTTTCCTCATGGTGAGGGTGGGCTCACCCCATAGCCGCGTCCGGTTCCTAGCACGCAGCCCTGTTCGGAATCTAGGTTCCACGCACTATTCTTGCGCGAGTTTCTGAGAGGAACCTGAAAGCTTGGTGTGAATTGTGCTCTCATCGAGTTGCCTGAAGTACCTTCCGTGCAACCGGAGCGGCATCACCGCCGCCCCAGAGGTCATCTGGAGTGTCATCATGACGCTGGAGGAAGACTACGACGACGACATCGGGGTTCAGGGCGAAGCTGACGAACCATGCATAATTCGGGTTATCAGGATCGGATTCAGCCGTCCCTGACTTTCCGCCCACGATCACTCCTGGGATCTGTGCACCGGTTCCGGTCCCGTTTGTCACCGCAGCCACCATCATTTCCCGCATCGATGCTGCTGTCGATGGGCTGACGACCAGAGAACTGTGGTCAGTGTGTTCATAGAGGATCGACAAGTCAGGAGCGCGTACTTCCTGAACAAGGTACGGCTCGGACAACTGCCCATTATTGACAAAAGTGGAGGCAACCATGGCCATCTGCAGCGGAGTTGCCGCCACATCGAACTGTCCGATGGAACTCAACATCACCTGAGCTTCATCAAGCTGAGTAGGGAAATTACTGGCAACCGCGCCCAATTCCGGTAGATATTCTGCATTGAAGCCGAACTTTTCAGCCTGTAGGCGCAGGGCATTGCCACCCAGATCATGTCCAATGTTGGCAAACGAGGTGTTGCAGGACAGTTGCAGTGCTCGGGCCAAGGTGACTTGGGTGTTACCGCAGTCAGTGGAGTTGGGCAGCCAGACCTCAGTCCCGGGCAGTTGTACGCGCGAAGGGGTGTCGATCATCGTATCCGGGGTATACCCGCTTTCGAGAGCCGCAGCAGCAACAACCAATTTGAAGGTCGATCCCGGAGGGAAGATCTCACGGGTCGCGCGGTCCGCCATGGGCTGGCGCGGATCGGTGGTCAATTCCTGCCAGGCATCGCGGACATCGGTCAGATTATGAGATGCCAGCCTGGACGGATCATAACTGGGAGAGGTCACCAGGGCCAGAATGGCTCCTGTGTGCGGTTCCATGGCGACGATTGCTCCGGAATACCCCTGCATGGCATCTCGTGCTGCTTCCTGAAGCCGAGGCGAGATGGTTGTCACCACTGAGGCGCCCTGGGGAGTACGCCCAGAGATCGTGTCGATGAGCCTTTGGAGCCATTGCGAGGAGCTCGATCCCACCAATTCGCGGTTAAAAGAATTCTCAATCCGGCTGGAGCCGTAGATGTACGAGTAGAAACCGGTGATAGGCGAATACAAGGGCCCGTCGGTATAGACCCGCTGATACCTAAAGATCGACCCGTCATCGGACTCGATAGAGTCCGCGATGACGACATTTCCAGCAAGGATCTGTCCTCGATGTATGTCGAATTCTGCTTCACGAGCCCGGATGTTGTACGGGTTTGCCTGCAGGGAGTCTTCGCGTACGAGGTTGAGGTAGGTCAGGTTCAGCAGCAGAGCCAGGACCATGAGGGCTGACACTGTGCCGACAGTACGAATCTGTGCGTTCAATCTGTCCCCCTCCAGAAGTAGTCATCGTCGATGTCGTCGATGGTTGTTGTGATCTCTTCCTCCTCGCCGAACAGCCCCTTCACCACGGTCGTACGGGTCAGACCATCGTCTAAGAATGATTCGGGTACCTTGCGTACGGTGTCTTCATTGATGGGAGAGATTTCATATTCAGTGGTTTCTTCGGAGCCAGGGTCGACGTCATCGATCCATTCGTCTCCGCTGCGTACCTTCGGTTTGCCGCCGTCAGTGAGGGGGACTTGCTCGGCGTCGATTGCCTGCACAGGACGGATCGTACCCGTGCCGAGGTGGGCCAGTTCACGGGAAGTGATGACTTGGGTGGCCTCTTCGCCAAGAATCGTCACGCCAAAAGCTCCGACCTCACCACCAGCGGTGTGCGGCCTGCGAGCCTGATGAGAGATCACGATCAGAGCCGCGATGAGTATCCAGTTAGCGATCATCGACGAACCTCCCTGCGACATGAAGGGAGTGGTCAAACCAGTCAGCGGCAGCAGGCGGGTGACTCCGCCAATGATGGCGAAAGTCTGCAGGAGGAAGCCGAAGCTCAAACCCGCAGCGAAGAGCTTGGTGAAGCTGTCCGTGGCAATCAGGGAGGTTTTCAGACCTCGGAACACCAGCAGGGCGTACAAGACGATGATGCCCATCAAACCCACGATTCCGATTTCTTCACCCACGGCCGCAGCGATCATGTCCGAGTAGGAGAAAATGATCAGATCGGGCCGACCTAGACCCCAGCCGGAACCGAACAGCCCTCCGTTGGAGAAACCGAACTGGGCTTGGATGATCTGTGTGGCATCGTCGGGATAGTCAAATGGATGCAGCCAGAAATCGATGCGCCGCTGAACATGCCCGGCAAACCTCAGAACAGCCGCGCCGCCGGCGGTGAAGAGTGCCAATCCGATGATGACCCAGGAGACCTTGCCGGTCGCGACATAGATCATCATGACGAACAGACCGAAGAAGAGCAGGGATGTTCCGAGATCATTCTGAAAAACCATAATTGACAACGAGACTGCCCACATCACCATAACCGGACCGAGGTCTCGCATGCGCGGCAGGTCGAGCCCCAGGAAGCGGCGCCCAGCCAACGAGAGGACTTCAGACTTGTCACAGAGGTACGCAGCGAAGCTGGCGGCGAGAACGAGCTTGGCGATCTCAGCGGGTTGGAAGGAAAAAGGACCGACACTGATCCAGATCCGTGAACCATAGACCTCAGAGCCCAACCCTGGGATCAGCGGTAGAAGCAGAAGGATGAAGGCGAGGGTGGACAGCAGGAAGGGGTAGCCCTTAAGCCTTCTTGGGTCCTTGAGAAGAAAGACAATGGTCAACAGGGCTGCCGCACCAAGTCCAACGGCAAGGAACTGGCTGTAGACCATCGGAGGGTCGTCACTGGTGAGATCGATACGATTCAGCATGGCCAGCCCGATCCCAGTGAGAGTCAGCACGATAGGCAGGATAATCGGATCGGTGTACGGCACTGCGATGCGTACCCCTATGTGGAGCACAACCCCGAGCCCAAACCAGCAGGCCGCCATCACCGGCCACAGCGGCGGCAGGACATTGTCACGCAGAAGGCTGGTCAGGAAGTAGCCCGCAAAGCCTATCGATTGTCCGGCAAGGATTAAGAGCAACTGGGCTACTCCACGCGTTGGGTATCCGCGGGACTCGCTTTCAGCCATATCAGCAACCATCCAGCGGCGGCGGGGTGTCCGGCGGGCGATTCTCGCGGTTGGCAACGCATTGCTCAGCCTTAACCCGCAGTTCTTGGATAGTGATTTGCGCCTGGTCGAGACCTCCGGCACCCATAGGAATGGTGGCAATGACCCTGTCACGCCAGAAGTACGGCAGATCATCCATATCGATGGTCGTTGTTTCGTACAGCCGGTAAGTTCTGAACCCAGCGATGTCGCCGGAGATGCCTTGGAAGACGCCAACATGGCCATTGGAGTCACCGATGAAGTACTGATTGGTGGTGTAGGCGTAGACTCCCCAGCCGCCTCCGCCCAAGATGAGGACGATCAAGAGCGCCAGAATCCACACTCCCCACCGAGGTTTCTTCCACCGAGTGGAGTAGCGCCGCCGCTCACTGATTAGCGATTCTGCATCCTCTTCGTCTGCCGGACTCTTGGCCTCCTCATAGGAGTCAACGAGTTCCTCATGCTCAACACCTGGGTCCCGGATTGCCATCACCAGGGAGGTAATGTGCGGATCTGCGGCTGCTCCGATCAATCCGGACATCGTGAAGGTTGACAGAGGAAGCCCATCTTGGGATCCGACCAATTCAGGGTCCGGGGTAAAGACGAGGGTGTGTCCCGAGGAGGCATTGAGAGAGTCTTCGGGTGTGGCCAGGGTTTTTACCTCGACCACATCGGCAACAATCACAGTGATGTTGTCCGTACCCCCGGCTAAGTGGGCAAGATCAATCAGAGCGTCCATCACTTGGCTGAGCTCAGGGAACTTCATCGCCGCGGCAATTCCGGAGTCTGGTACGATCCCGCACAGCCCGTCAGAACAGAACATGATTCGGTCACCAGCGCTCAGCTCAACACTGAGATAATCGGGTTTGATTTCGGGTTGCCCGTTGAGCACTCTCAGCAACAGGGATCGATGAGGATGGGTCATCGCCGCTTTTTCGTCGATCTTCCCATCATCGATCAAGGACTGAATATAGGAATGATCGTGGGTGACCCGTACTAACTCCCCCTCGGAGTAGAGGTAGCAGCGTGAATCTCCGATATGGACGATATTCATGCAGGAACCATCGAAGATTCCGCCGCAAATCGTCGTACCCATTCCGTCGAGCTTGGGGTGAGAGGCAATCATCAGCGCAAGATCCATATTGGCCCGATGAACAGCCTCTTTCCAGGTCTGGAGGGCTTCTTCACCGGCGACTGGTTCTTCATTGACTAGCCGCAGATCGCGGACGACGGAAGCCGAAGCGAGATCACCAGCGGCTGCACCACCCATACCATCGGCGACCAGGAGCATTGAGGTCGAGACAAACCCTGAGTCCTGGTTGGTCTTTCGAACCAATCCGATCTCTGAGTGGGCAATAGGGCGCAGGGTCAGCGGCACGTTGCTTACACCTCCAGCCTCATCTGGACTTCACCGATGCGAATGACGTCATCAACCCCAACCCTAGTTGGATTGTTGATTCTTTCCGAATTGACGAAGGTTCCGTTCGTGCTCCCGAGGTCCTTCAGCAGCCAACCGCCATCGTCTTGGTGGCTGAGCAGGGCATGGGTCGAGGAAACATAATCATCATCGAGGACCAGTTCACATCCATCAGAGCGACCGATGTGGACCTCGGAAACGAGCTGAAGCCGGTCTCCGGCGTGAGCACCCGAATCGATGGCAAGTACCCAGGGTTCTTTCTTCCTTTTGCGGCTGGACTTCTTAGCGGGAGGAGTGCCATCCCCGGCGCCTGCGGACTTACGTGTCTTCTTCGCACGCCCGCCCACCATGTCAGCATTGACCACCATGGCGATGAGGATGATGAAGAGCCAGAGGATCGCCAAGAAGGCGATCTTCAGGACAAGGACAGTAAAGTCAGCCACAGCAAATCCGGCTTTACAGGGAGTTTCCTGAGGGGGCATAGACCAGCATCTGCGTCTTGCCGATGTCGATCCGCGAGCCGTCACCCAAATCTGCTTCTGGAACTGCGCGGCCATCAACACGGATTCCATTTGTCGAGTTCAGGTCAAGAATCTTCACCTTCAGCGAGGATCCTGCACCTGCTACGACGATCTGTGCGTGGACCCGCGAGATTCCGGGGTCGTTGATTCGTAAGTCAGCATCCGCACCTCTGCCAATTGTGAAGCCTGGGGGAGTCAGCGGGTGGCGTACGCCATTGACCTCGAGTACGAGATTCGCGTTGCGTATCGCCCCAGCCGAAGCAGTGGGACGATCAACTTCAGCGACGGTCTCACTGGCGACGGCGAAACGGCCCACCGGCAGATCCACTCGTTCTTCCAACTGGATAGAGATGGGGCCATTGAAGATGTAGTCATGCTCCGAGGCGTACTCCCGAAGATCAGCGGTGATCTCGGAGGTCATGGTCTTGGAATAAGGAAAGAGGCGGGCATAGTCATGCTTCGACAAAGAGATGAGGAAATCATTGGGGACAAGATACTTGTCAGAGGCCAGAATCTGAGCCTGTTCATCCAGTTCCTTGCACAGCCGATGCGTGATTTCTACAGGTTGGACATCACCTTTGAAAGCCCGAGCGAAGACACCCCCAATAGCACTTTCGAGTCGCTTTTCAGCTTGGGAGAAGATTCCCATCGATGTGCCTCCTTTCCACACGTATCTCTCATCCTACCCAATCATGAACGAGCACAAGCCCGCATTAATGTGTTTCTTACGTCTTTGTTAGCTCAGATAAATGAAGCTTGGAGACGGCTGAGAGTAACAGCAGTGGTTTGCAGTGCGGAAACCATATGATCAAATCGGGAGGTGGTGCTGCCCGAGATCGAGATTGCTCCGTAGACCCTGTGTCCTTCGCCGATCAGCGGTACCGCGCAGGAAACCGTACCCATGAGATGCTCCTCCTGATCGAAGGCCACACCGGCGCGGCGTACCTTGGCAAGCTCTGCTAAGAATTGGGTCTCATTAGTGATGGAATTGGGGGTCAATCGCGGAAAACCACGGGCAAGAACAGCGTCGACTACGTCAGGAGGTGAGAAGGCAAGTATCACCTTTCCTGCTGCTGTGGCTGTCGCAGGGAACCGAGAGTCCATGCGTGCCGGCGTGGATGGATGGCTGGGAGGTCGGTAGGTTTCTATGATTTTGATCTCGTGATTGTCCAAGACGGACAGGTGCACCGTTGTTCTGGTGACTGCTGCCAGATCCGCTAAGTACGGTGAAGCTAGCTCCCTGAAGCCTCGTTGACTTGTCGCCAGATGCCCCAACTCGACGAGCCTGGTTCCAAGCCGAAATAAACCCTCGTGAGTCTGATCCAAGATTCCATGAGTGGTGAGTTCTCCCACAAGCCGATAAACGGTAGAACGCGGCAAGCCAGCCCGCCGAGCGATCTCAGCGCCGGTCAGCTCTTTGTCACGTGGGTGAAAAGCAGCTAGAAGAGCCATGACTCTTGCTATAGAACTGATTCCCCCAGGGTCCTCAGTACCCATATCGTGATGATACCACGATCACTACCCGGCAGCGGGTAATACCATTCCGTCTTCGATTCGCCCGCCTTGGGTTCCTAAGTCGGTGTCGCAGGCTACGCGTACGCCGTGTCCGAAACGCCAATCGCCGCGGACCCTCAGGCGTACTCCTGCACTCAAAGACAGGGGATGGGGGACGCGCTCCTGAAAATCTGAAATCGTCGTGTAGCGCTCATCTAAGCTAATCACCGGTAGGGGAGAGACCCTGGCTTTTGGAATGAAGTCCTCGTTCATCTCGAAGACATCCGAGCGCAGCAGACACAGTTCATTGGTGGTTTTGACCGGTAGGAACCGTGAGCGAGGTACGGCAACCGCCCGGGCGCCCTCGAAAGCTTCGATTCCTGCTCCCATTGCTGATTCGATCTGATAGACCTTAGCCGAATCGGGATCGGCGGGGTCCACTGTTTTGGCGTTGCGGATCAGGGGTAGTCCCAGGACTCCGTTTCTTTCTTCTAAGGTGCGGCGCAGAGCTTTCAGATCAAACCATAGGTTGTTGCAGTGAGCGAATGGATGGCGGTTCGGATCGGTGAAGTAGACCTGTTCATCGGGTGGGGTTTGGGCTGATTCTCGTAGGATCAGGCGCCCATCAGATTTGCGTACAGCGATGTGTCCACCCTTGAGATCCATGGGTGTACGCAGGGTGATCTCTGTGGCAAAGGGAGCATGGGTGGAGGCGAACCAAGCAGCCAGTGTCGGGGATGGAGCGGCGCCCAGATTGTCCGAGTTTGACACTGAGGCATACCGATATCCCTGGGTGATCAGTTCATCGAGGATTCCCGAGTCGAGCATCGTCGGATAGAGATCGCCATGTCCGGGCGGGCACCATTCCAACTCGGGGTTCTTCGGCCATTCAACCGGTGTGAGATCGCTGCGGAGAAGCTTCGGCTCGCTGGACTGCATCATGTCGAGCGGCAAACCACCCACAGGCAGATCCGGATAGGCCTCCAACTCAGCTAGGACATCTGCCCGGGTGTTGAAGGAGTGCAGGAAGATCAGCGGCAGGCGTACGTTGTAGGTTTTCCGCGCCCACAGAACCTGGCCCACCATGATGTCCAGGAAGCTTCGGCCATCACGCACGGGCAGCAGGGATTTTGCCTTGTCAAGTCCCATAGACGTACCCAGGCCACCATTGAGCTTGATCATCACTGTGGCATCAAGGGCCTCCCGGGCCTGGTCAGGATCCACGATTGACTCGACCACATCAGGAGTAGTGAAAGGCTCAATAGTCTCCTCAGGCACCATCCCCGTGCTCCCCGAAGCCAATTGATTCCAATAGTCCTCAAAGATAGCAATCGCCGTAGGACTAACCCCAGCCCTACGCATCTTCCCAACAGCAAGTTCTCTTCCCGTACTCACACCCCCAATTCTATCCTCTCATTCCCCCAGCCACCCCCGCCCCCGGTCATGCTGCCGAAGGCAGTACCCCCGGCAGCCGATGTATGGACTTGAGACAGGTTTTCTCGCTCAAGACCCCACCCCGCCTACCGGTCATCCTGCCGCTAGGCAGGACCCCCGGCAGCCGATCTTTGGACTGTGGTACTGGTCTATACCCCAGACCCTACCCCGCCTACCGGTCATCCTGCCGCTAGGCAGGACCCCCGGCAGCCGATCTTTGGACTGTGGTACTGGTCTATACCCCAGACCCCACGCCGCCTACCGGTCATCCTGCCGCTAGGCAGGACCCCCGGCAGCCGATCTTTGGACTGTGGTACAGGTCTATACCTCAGACCCTACGTTGGCTTCCGGGGGTCCTGCCTGGCGGCAGGATGACCGGGGGTTGAGTATTGCGACCTGGGGTTAATGTGTGGCGAGTTGTATGTCCCCTCTCCACACACGTGGGGATATACGCGGATGGTGCTTACGGCGCTAAGATTTGCGCTTAGGGCTGGACCCCTGCCGAGCAGTGGTAACGCAGCCAACCCACTTAGCTGTTGCGTCGCAGGCAAGGATCGGTGGAATCAGGCGCCAGACAGGACCCCCGGCAGCTGACGTAGGGATTTGGGTAAAGACCTACCTCCAGACCCTAAGCCCACCCCCGGTCATCCTGCCGCAGGCAGGACCCCCGGCAGCCAACGTAGGGACTGGGGTAAAGACTTTTCTTCTTCAAGTCCATACTTCGGCTGCCGGGGGTCCCGCCTTTGGCGGGATGACCGGGGGTGGGTTCCGGAAGGCCGTCTCCCTGTCACGTCCGCTCACTAGGTCTAGACTTGGGGAATTAGTGGACCGATGGAGGTGTCATGAAGACTTTTGGACTGCCTGGAACCAGCTTGGATGTCCCGAATGTTGTAGCTGGGATGATGAGGATCGCGAAGATGGAGGATCCAGCTATCCGTGATCTTGTGCAAGCGTGCCTAGATAGCGGCATCAACTTCTTTGACCATGCTGATATCTACGGCGGAGCTCTACATCGCAGCGAGGAGAGGTTCGCCTCGGCTATGTCCTTCACACCCTCACAGCGGGAGAGCATAGTCCTCCAGACGAAGTGCGGGATCGTGAAATGTGCCGCAGGCGCGTACTTTGATTTCAGCGCCGAGCATATCTTGGAGTCAGTGGATGGTTCCCTCAAAGCTCTGCAGACTGACTACATCGATATCCTCTTGCTCCATCGCCCCGATGCCCTAGTTGAGCCCGAGGAAGTTGCCAAGGCTTTCGATGCACTAGAAGCCTCCGGGAAGGTCCGGTATTTCGGTGTCTCTAATCACACCCCCGGCCAGATCGATCTGCTGAAGAAGTCGGTACGCCAGCCGCTGGTGGCCAATCAACTCCAGCTATCGATCACCCATTCACCCATGGTCGCCCAGGGGATGGCCATGAACATGGTCGACGAAGACCAAGCCATCACCCGCGACAACGGTATCGTGGACTACTGCCGTCTACACGACATCGTCGTTCAGGCGTGGTCGCCTTATCAGGGCGGCTTCTTCACCGGAGTCTTCCTCGGCGACCCTAAATATGCCACTCTCAACCACGTCCTGGATCGGCTTGCCGACAAGTACGGCGTCACGCCCATGGGGATCGCCACCGCATGGATCACCCGTCACCCGGCGAATATGCAGGTCGTCACTGGGACCACTCAGCCCTCGCGAATCATCGAAGCGGCTGCAGGATCCGATATCCCGCTCACCCGAGAAGAATGGTACGATCTCTTCCGCGCTGCGGACCACATCGTCCCCTAGTACATCACCGACAGAAAGGAGTGACCATGGCAAGCACAGAAGAAGTCCTCGCCGTTTTCACCGAATCCGACAAGCCCCTCAAGGCAGCCGACGTGGCAGCCATTCTAGGTGTCGAGAAGCCGGAAGTCGGTAAAGCCATCCAGGCGCTCAAAGCCGAAGGCAAGCTCATCTCGCCGAAGAACTGCTTCTATACCGCAGCAGATAAGGCTTAAATCTTCGGATGCTTTCCGATGGTGAGGGTCAGAGGCTTAATCGACGCAAAGAAGTCAGACCCCTTATCATCGACCACAATGAAAGCCGGGAAGTCCTCAACTTCGATCTTCCAAATGGCTTCCATCCCCAGTTCGGGGTATTCAATGACCTCGACCTTCTTGATGCAATCCTGTGCCAAGCGTGCCGCGGGCCCGCCAATGGAACCCAAGTAGAACCCGCCATGCTTCTGACAAGCATTGGTGACATCCGGGGTGCGGTTGCCCTTGGCGACCATGATCATTGAGCCGCCGGCTGCTTGGAACTGGTCAACATAGGAGTCCATACGCCCTGCTGTGGTCGGCCCGAAGGACCCCGAAGCCATTCCGGGAGGCGTCTTCGCCGGACCCGCATAGTAGACCGGGTGATCCACCAGATACTCAGGCATCGGCTCACCAGCATCGAGGCGCTCCTTGATCTTCGCGTGAGCAATGTCGCGGGCGACGATCATCGGGCCATTCAGCGACAGACGCGTACGTACGGGATACTTCGACAACTCAGCAAGAATCTCCGGCATCGGCCGTGTCAGGTCGATAGTGACCACCTCGCCGCCAAGCTCATCGGCTGTCACATCAGGCAGGAAGCGGCCCGGATCGGTGTCCAGTTCCTCAATGTAGACACCCTCAGGAGTGATCTTGCCCATGCACTGACGATCCGCTGAGCATGACACCGAGATTGCGACCGGCAGGGAAGCCCCGTGACGCGGAAGGCGTACGACGCGTACGTCGTGGCAGAAATACTTTCCGCCGAACTGAGCACCAATCCCCAACCGGCGCGTCATATCCAACACCTTCGCTTCCAGTTCCAGATCACGGAACCCATGACCGGCCACCGTCCCCGCAGTGGGGAGAGTGTCGAGATACTTCGCGGACGCGTACTTCGCAGTCTTGAGAGCAAACTCAGCCGAAGGCCCGCCGATGACGATTGCCAGGTGGTATGGCGGGCAAGCCGCCGTACCCAGATGGGCAACCTTCTCTTCGAGGAAGTTCATCAAGGATTCCTCGTTGAGCAGGGCCTTGGTTTGCTGATACAGGAAGCTCTTGTTGGCTGATCCGCCACCCTTAGCCATAAACAGGAACTTGTAGGTCATCCCGTGGCTCGGCTGGGTGTCGGCGTAGATTTCGATCTGTGCAGGCAGGTTCGTACCCGTGTTGACTTCCTCAAACATCGTCAGCGGAGCCATCTGGGAATAGCGCAGGTTCAGATTGGTGTACGCGTTATAGATACCCTGTGACAGGGAACGCTCATCGGGATCAAGTGCGGTAGTGAGGATCCTCTCGCCGCGCTTACCCATGATGATCGCCGTACCGGTGTCCTGGCACATCGGCAGGACCCCTGCTGCAGAAATCACAACATTCTTGAGCAGATCGAGCGCGACAAACTTGTCATTATTCGATGCTTCTGGGTCTTCAATGATCGTACGAAGCTGAACCAGGTGAGCCGTACGCAGATAGAACGCAATGTCGTGGAAAGCAGTCTCAGCAAGCAGGGTGAGTGCTGACGGATCAATCTCGAGGAAGTTGCGGCCGTTCGTCGCTTCAATGAGGCGAACTCCCTCGCTTGTCAGCTTCCGATAGACCGTAATGTCAGCGGTAGTAGGCAGTAAATCACTGTACGAAAACTCAGGCATGGTCTTCCTTCCAATCCCGTTTAAGTTGCGGACACCTCGAAATAAGGTGGACCGCCGATCATTGGCACCACCTCATATGGATTATATGATGCTACTCTACGCGAAATATCAGTCAAGTTTTTAGGGAGTGTGGCTGGGTATGGCACACTGATTCCTATGGCGTTCGCAGATATGGACATTCCGCCTGAGGAATCTGCTTCGAGTTCAACAACTTTGATGCCGCGCTCACTTTCGATGCTGCTGGGTGTAGCCGCTGTCTTCATTGCTGCCCAAGGGATCCAGCCCTTCCGATCGATTTTCGCTGCTACTTTTATGGCGCTGAACATCATCATCGTCGTCTGGCCGATTCAGCATTATCTAGCCAAGCGCATCCCGAGGGCTCTTGCCTCCATCGTCGCCGGAATAGCTGCTCTGACTTTCCTTGTTGTTTTGATCTACACCATTGGCTGGACCCTAGCTCGTTTGATCGCTGAGCTACCGAAATACACCGCGCAGTTCAATAACATGACCAATGCAATCATCGACTTTGCGACTAGGTACAACATCGATACCAACCTTGTTGTCCAAGAGGCGTTGACTCAATTGCGGAACCTTGATGTGTCGACGATTGTGTCGACCCTAGGTGGAATCGCATCGGGGCTGACGAATTTTGTCACCCTGCTGGTGATGATTGTGGTGATTCTGGTCTTCATGGTCGTCGATTCAGTACGATTCTCCGACCGGATGCGCCGTCTTGGTGAGAAGCACAGCCCAACCCTGGCTTGGGCGCTGGCGTCTTTTGCCCGCGGTACGCGCAAATACTGGGTTGTGACGACTGTTATTGGTCTCATCTTGGCAACCTGTAATGGGGGCCTGCTTCTGGCACTGGGCGTACCTTTGGCGTTGGTCTGGGCTGCGTTTAGCTTCGTGACAAACTACATCCCCTATGTTGGTTTCTTCCTGGGTCTTCTGCCCCCGGTGATCATGGCGCTTTTGGCGAATGATCCCCTCACGGCGCTCTGGGTCATCGTCGGCTACTGTGCGATCAACGTACTTCTGGTGGTCCTGATTCAGCCGAAGTTTGCCGGTGATGCTGTGGGAATCACCCCAACAGTGGCCGTACTTTCGGTATTGTTGTGGGCCTTTGTCCTCGGGCCGCTCGGTGCGATCCTCGCCATTCCTGCCACTTTGCTGATTAAGACACTCTTTGTCGATATTGATCCACGAACACGGTGGCTCAATGCCCTGATTGCTTCGAATCCAACGACTTCCGATCAAGATCCGATGCGTCTGTCGAATCTCCTGGCTCGATCGAAGCGGATCTCCAAGCTGACGGCCAAGACTCAAAAACCTGGAGTCACCAAAGAGAAGGCTGAAGCTGCTCATCGTGAATTGGCTGCTCTGACTTCCGAAGAACCATCCGAGACTAGCGGTGACGACGAGCTCTGATCCCGTACACTCGTGGTGTGGCTCCTCAAGCAGATACCAAAGGACTGATTTCGACTTTCCTTGCCTATGGGCTGTGGGGATTCTTCCCGCTCTACTTCCTTCTGCTTGATGCCAGCGGTGCGATCGAAATAGTTGCCCATCGAACTGTTTGGACCTTGGTCTTTTGCATTATTGGTGTGACTGTGGTTGCTGGGTGGGGTCGGGTACGCGAGGTGTTCTCCAGTCGCCGGCTGGTCGCAACCCTGATCCTTGCCGGCGCTTTTCTTTCGGTGAACTGGCTGATCTACATCTATGCTGTCCTCACAGACAGGGTCGTGGACGGCGCACTGGGTTACTTCATAAATCCGCTGGTGACAGTGGCTTTAGCGGTCACGATCCAGAAGGAGAAAGTACGCCCCGCGCAGGTGGCAGCGCTGCTGATTGGTCTCGCGGCTGTCCTGGTGATAGCAGTCGGTGTGGGTCATGTTCCGTGGATCGGGCTGGGGTTGGCCTTCAGTTTCGGGTTCTACACCCTCGCCAAGAGCAAGGTCGGTCATCGGGTGACAGCGTTTATTGGACTGGGTGCCGAGATGGTGGCGGTGATTCCATTGGCGCTGGGATTCATTATCTATCTCCAGATTGCTGGGACTGGAACATTCACCACCGTGTCCGGATGGTACACACTGGCGTTGATGGGAACCGGTGTTGTCACAGCGGTCCCGCTTTTGTTATTCGCCATCGGCGCCGCACGCCTGCCCATGGTGACCTTGGCCTTCATGCAGTACATCGCCCCGATACTTCAGTTCCTCGTTGGTGTGGTTATTCTCCGTGAAGAGATGCCTGTAGCCCGCTGGATTGGCTTTATCTTGATCTGGATCGCACTGATCGTACTGAGTTGGGACATCGTACGCAGAGCCCGTACCCGTGCGGCGTGATCCATCAAGTCGGTGTTCAGTAAGGGGATACTGGGTGGGCTGATTAGGATTCACGGTGTAAGGTTACTGCGGAGGTGCATCATGAAGGCAATGTTTCTATCTGAACAAAACGGACCCTTCCGCACTATCGACGAATTCGTCGATGGGGCCTGGGTTTCACTTATCGATCCAACAAAAGCAGAAATCGAAGAAGTGTCAGCGGAGTTTGGAATAGAACATGATCACTTACACGCAGCCTTGGATATAGAAGAGCGATCGCGTGTGACCGCTGAAGAGGGATATGTCCTGATCTTGGTCGACGTACTGACCTCTGAACTGCGCGGCGGCCAGTCATGGTACGCCACGATCCCGCTGGCCATCATCATCGCTCCGCGTGGGATCGTCACCGTGTGTCTGCAGAAGGTTCCGGTGTTGGCTGCCGCTGAGTCTGGCCGGATTCGAAGCCTGGCAACAACCCTGAAGTCCCGCTTCGCGATTCAATTGCTTCTGCGCAGTGCAGGAGTTTATCTCGGTGCCCTGAAGAACATCGAGAAGATGACCGATGATGCAGAGATCAATCTGCGCCGCTCGACCCGTAACCGGGAACTCGTCGACATGCTGGAGATCCAGAAATCTCTGGTCTATATCTCCACATCTCTGGCATCCAACCAGCGCGTGCTCGACCGCATCGTACGTACGACTATCGTCAAGAAATACCCTGAAGACGACGACCTTCTCCAGGACACCATCGTTGAAAATGAGCAGGCTATCGAAATGGCGAACATCTACTCGGGAATTTTGTCCGGAACGATGGATGCCTACGCCTCGGTTATCTCGAATAACCAGAACGCCATTATGAAGACCCTGGCCCTGGTCACGATTGTGCTGTCCATCCCCACAATGATCTTTTCTGCCTACGGCATGAACGTTGAATTAACAGGAATGCCCTTCGCCCACAGCTTCTGGGGCTTCCTCATAGTCGTAGGCTTCAGCTTCCTCCTAGCCGTAGCCGCGGTAGTCATCTTCATCCGAATGCGATGGTTCTAGAACCTAACAATGGGGATGGTGTGTTAAGTCATACGTCCCCTTGACACACCATCCCCATTGTCACGTCCCCGGTGGTCATCCTGCCGCAGGCAGGACCCCCCGGCAGCCGACGTATGAACAGTGGTAAGGCTTTTCTCACTCAAGTCCATACTTTGAACCCCCGGTCATCCTGCCGCAGGCAGGACCCCCGGCAGCCGACGTATGGACTGTGGTTAAGCTTTTCTTCTTCAAGTCCTTACTTTGGCCGCCGGGGGTCCTGCCTGGCGGCAGGATGACCGGGGGTCGGCATAAGGACTTGGGGTAGTCACACAAGCCGCTCTGTCACAGCGTCAAGCAATACATCCCCTGACACACCATCGCCCTCTGCTAGGCTTTCTCGGATAGCACATGAGGAGAGATGATGACCCAAGAATTCCCCGTACCGAGTTGGGATGACTATTTTCTAGCGATCGCAAAAGTGGTTGCCACGCGGGCTAAGTGCCGTCGCCGCAAAGTCGGAGCGGTCATCACTGTCGATCACCGCATCATCGCCACAGGTTACAACGGCGCAGCACCAGGTGTTCCCGATTGCCTGGAAGGGGCCTGCCCCCGTGGACTGCTGACCTACGACCAGCAACCAGGGCTCTCCAACTACGACACCCCCGGAACCCCAGGGTTCTGCATCGCTATCCACGCTGAAGTCAACGCCCTGCTCTTCGCCACACGCGACACCAAAGGCGCAACCGCCTACATCACCGATCCCCCCTGCTCAGGATGCCGCAAGGCACTAGCCGCCGCTGGAATCATTCGAGCCGTGTGGCCTGAAGGAGAACTAGATTGCGAAGGCCTCACCAACTGGGAGCTATGACGTCAAGACAAAATCTCGCGAGTCCGCGACGTGCGAAGGTAGACCCCTTCAGATGATGACGCGGTGAAAACTCGCCCGGAAGTCTTCGGCTTCTTATGTGTACGCAGTTCATCGGTCATGCGAGCCATATGTTCTTGAAGCCGAATAACCTCGGCCTGAAGTTCCAGAATTCGCCGGACACCCACAAGGTTGATTCCCTCCTCCTGGGAGAGATACTGCACCAACCTCAGCTTCTCAACATCGCGTACGGAATACCGCCGTCCTCGCCCTGAGGCCCGCCGGGGAACAACCAAGCCGAGGCGATCATAGGTACGCAGAGTCTGAGGGTGCATCCCGGCCAACCGAGCTGCGGTAGAAATCAAAAACAGAGGAACATCAGGATCAAAGCGCTGGGGGAGATTCGCCGTGGGGGTGTCACCCGGCTCGAATACTTCGGGAATCTCCGCAGACATCACTCACCGGCTCTCAAACTCGCCCGAGGATTCCCCTCACCAGCCACAGCTTCGTAGGCCCGCAGAGCATCTTGTGCCGCTGCGGATAGGTGCTCAGGAACCTGAACAACCACAGTGACAAGCAAATCTGTGCGCCCGTCCTTGATCTGAACGCCCTTGCCCTTGGCTCTAAACGTACGCCCCGACTTCGTCCCAGCCGGAATCTTCAACCGAACCTGACCGCCATCCAGAGTAGGAACCCCGATCTCGGCGCCCAGAGCTGCCTCAGCATAGGTCACAGGCACGGTGATCGCCAGGTGTTCCCCTTGGCGCGCAAAGAGAGGATCCGCTGTGACATGGACTATCACATAAAGGTCACCAGGATTCCCTCCGTTGATCCCCGGGGTACCCTTCCCCTTCACGCGAATCCGCTGCCCATCGGTCACCCCGGCTGGAATTCGTACGTGAATAGTCCGTGATGCCCGCGCCTGTCCCGTGCCATCACATCCCGGACACGGATCATCGATGATGATTCCGCGCCCATGGCACGATGGACAGGGCTGCGATACAGCGAAGCCGCCGGAAGACCGGGCAGTCATCCCCGAACCATTGCAGTCCAAGCAGCTTCGAGGTGAGGTCCCCTTCTTCGCACCAGTTCCTCCGCAGTCATCACAGACAGCATCGGAGCTTAGCCGAACCGAGATTCGGGCCCCGCCGATTGCCTCACGGAAACTGAGGTTCACTTCAGTTTCAAGGTCCCCTCCGCGCCGCTGACGTTGTTGGGGTTGCCCTGCGCCAAACAGCCCGCCGAAGATATCCGAGAAACCCCCGCCCGCGGCTCCGCCGCTGAAGAGATCCTCAAAGTTGATCCCCGAGGCACGGCCACCCCCACCAGGGAAGCGGAAACCACCGGACCCGAATAAGGAGCGAGCTTCGTCGTACTCCTTGCGGGTCTTCGGGTCGGACAGAATATCGTTAGCCTCAGTAACCTCTTTGAACTTCTTCTCTGCTTCAGGGTCGCGGTTCTGGTCAGGGTGATACTGGCGTGCAAGTTTGCGGAAGGCCTTCTTAATCTGGTCTTCTGTTGCATCCTTCTTGAGTCCTAGAACTGAGTAATAGTCCTTCTCAAGCCAGTCTTTTTGACTCATTCATCCGCCGGTTCTGCCATGGCAACACTGACTCGTGCGGGCCGAATCATCCGTGTGCCAACTTCGTACCCTTTCTGGAAGACCTCAAAGATCGTCGGCTCGCCGTGATCGGGGAGGTCGATCTGCATCAGAGCCTCGTGGATATGAGGATTGAAAGGCTCTCCAGCTTCTCCGAAGCTCACCAGACCGTACTTCGCAGCGACCTTAGCGACCTCATCAGCTAGCATCTCGCCGCCAGCGGTGAGTTCACCGTGGGAGCGAGCAGCATCAACCCCGTCCAGCAAAGGCAGCAGGTCAACCATGACCGCCTCGATCCCGCGTTCGCGGGCGAGGTCACGGTCACGATCTACTCGGCGCTTATAGTTGACGTACTCAGCCTGAAGGCGTTGAAGATCCGCCGTGCGCTCCTTCAACAGTTCGCGCAGATCGCCGTCCTCATTATCACTGGACTCGGGCTGGGCCGAGGAATCTACAATATCGACGGGAATCCCGTCGCCCGCAGAATCCTCAAGCAGCCCGTCTGCGAGGTTCTTGAGTTCCTCATCCAGGTTGTCGTCAGTTGTGTCTGTCATTGCTCTCCTGAGTATGGGCGAAAGACCTATTACTTATCTTCGTCTACAATCTCGGCATCTACAACATCATCTGACTCATCAGCGCTGCTGGATTCACCAGCCGACTGCTCGGCAGCCTCTCGAGCCTGGGCAGCAGCGTAGACAGCCTGACCCATGGCGGCAGCCTTGGTGTTGAGGTCGTCCATCGCAGTCTTCACAGCCTCGTCATTGTCCGTACCTTCGAGAGCTTCTTTCAGTACGGCCAGAGCCTCCTTGACAGGGGTCTTTACCTCGTCAGTCAGGATGGCATCGTGCTCGTCGAGCAGCTTCTCTGTGGAGAAAGCCAAGGAGTCAGCGGTGTTGCGCATCTCAACAGACTCGCGGCGCTTCTTGTCCTCAGCAGCGTGAGACTCGGCCTGGCGTACCATGTCGTCGATTTCGTCCTTATTCAGAGCCGAACCGCCGGTCACAGTCATCGACTGCTCTTTCCCAGTAGCCAGATCCTTCGCGGAGACGTGGACAATGCCGTTGGCATCGATGTCGAAGGCGACTTCAATCTGAGGCACCTGACGCGGAGCCGGCATGATTCCAGTCAGCTCGAAGTTGCCCAGACCCTTGTTATCGCGGGCGAAGTCACGCTCACCCTGATAGACCTGGATCATCACCGAGGGCTGATTGTCCTCAGCAGTGGTGAAGATCTCGGAACGCTTAGTCGGGATGGTGGTGTTGCGCTCGATGATGCGAGTCATCACTCCACCCTTGGTTTCGATGCCGAGACTCAGCGGGGTCACGTCAAGAAGGAGTACATCCTTGACCTCACCCTTGAGTACGCCAGCCTGCAGGGCTGCACCCAGGGCCACGACCTCATCAGGGTTAACGCCCTTGTGAGCATCCTTGCCAGCCAGTTCTTTGACCAGTTCCACCACAGAGGGCATACGGGTCGAGCCGCCGACGAGGATCACCTGATCGATCTTGTTGACTGAGGTCTTGGCATCAGAGATCACCGCGTTGAAGGGAGCCCGGCAGCGATCCAGGAGGTCCTGAGTCATGCGCTGGAACTCCGCGCGGGTCAGCTTGGCATCCAGGTGGAGGGGGCCTTCTGCGCCAGCGGTGATGTAGGGCAGGTTGATCTGAGTCTCTTGGGCAGCGCTGAGTTCGATCTTGGCGCGCTCTGCAGCCTCTTGGAGACGCTGACGTGCCATCTTGTCCTTGCTCAGGTCGATTCCGTTGGCATTCTTGAATTCCTTGACCATCCAATCGACAACGCGCTGATCCCAGTCGTCACCGCCGAGACGGTTATCGCCCTTGGTGGCCTTGACTTCGAAGACTCCATCAGAGATCTCCAGCAGCGAGACGTCGAAGGTTCCACCGCCGAGGTCGAAGACGAGAACGGTTTGTTCCTTGTCGCCCTTGTCGAGACCGTACGCCAGGGCTGCGGCTGTGGGCTCGTTGATGATGCGGTCGACGATCAGACCTGCGATCTCACCGGCTTCCTTGGTTGCCTGACGCTCAGCATCGGAGAAGTACGCGGGCACGGTGATAACGGCGTTGGTGACGGGTTCGCCTAGGTAGGCTTCGGCG
>WQYJ01000010.1 GCA_009781325.1 Propionibacteriaceae bacterium
CCGAAGACTCATCCCCAGCACTTCCTGCCATCTTGGCGACACCATCAGCCGGTATCGTCAACTCTGCCCTGGTGATTGCCGAAGGCGGAACCATGGATGAAACTGATGCAGCGGAGGCCTACCTCAATTCCACATCAGCCGGTTCCGGCCCGTACATCATCGAATCGATGGACATCGCGACCCAAGCCGTCTTGGTGAAGAACCCCAAGTACAACGGCCCGCAGAAACCAACCTACGATAAGGTCATCCTTCGCAATGTCGAGCCAGCCACGCAGAAGATGAATGTCGAGCGCGGCGATGCTCAGGTTGCCTTGGGCCTGTCCGGTGATCAGGTTGATTCCCTGGCAGAAGGTGTCTTGGTTGAATCCAACCCATCAGCCACAATGGTCTTCTTGTTCCTCAACGCCAACCCTGCGATCAATCAGTTCACGGCCAAGCCACAGTGCGTGAAGGCTGTCAAAGCTGCTCTTGATTACGCAGCTCTTCTTGAGCTCTCAGGCCGCGGTGCCTCCCAGGCAACAGGTGTGATCCCCACAGGATTCCTCGGTGCACTCCCGCAGAGCCAAGCGCTCAGTTTGGACCTGGAAAGCGCCAAGGCAGATGCTCTGGCATGCGGGATGGTTGGCCAAACGATCACCTTGTCCTTCCCCAATGACATCGATCCTGCTGGCACCTCGCTGACGAACCTCGCACAGCGTGTTCAGCAGCAGCTCGCAGCAGCCGACATCACTGTAGAACTCGCACCTGCTCCGTTCTCTATCGAGATCGATGCGTATCGCGACGGCAAGTCCCAGATCGGTCTGTGGTACTGGAATCCCGACTATATGGATCCCGCCAACTACCTTGCCTTCGGTCCCGGAATGACGGTCGGTCTGCGCGCCGGTTGGACGACTGCGGACAATCAGCCGATTGCAGATTTGGTCGCTAAGGCCTATGTCACCGGTGAACTGGGAGCACGCAAGGCGCTGTTCGAAGAATGGAATCAGCTGATGAATGCTGAATCACCATTCATTCCGCTCATTCAGCCAGGCTCCAATGTTGCTCACCAACCCAGTGTGACCAACGTCTACTACAACCCAACCTGGTTAATCAATGTCGCTGCACTCGGGGCAGCCTAATACTCATCAAGAACCGCCGCCCTCACCCTCGGGGCGGGGGCGGCGGTCCTACCTTGGGCTTCTGAGGTACTTAGGGCGGCGCCTGATCCTGACAGTGATCATGCTGATCGGCATCACCCTGGTGACCTTTACACTCACCAATCTCGTCCCCGGAGATCCTGTCGCTGCGGCTCTGGGACAAAGGGCAGCAGACGATCCAGCAATTGTCGAGAGATTCCGACAAGAATTTGGGCTCGACAAGCCTCTGCCCGAACAATACATCGCCTATCTTGGCCGGCTCATCCACCTCGATCTTGGCATGTCCTGGCAAACCAGGCGTCCTGTAGCCCAAGACCTCGAACGGGCGATACCGGCGACCATGGAGATTGCCCTGACTGCGATATCGATGTCGGTGATCATCGGTCTGCTTTTCGGAGCAATCGCTGCCCACAAAAGGGGCCGCATCACTGACCAGGTTCTGCGGCTGATCTCTCTGCTGGGAATGTCGGTGCCAACCTTCTGGACAGCCATCCTGTCCTTCTACTTGTTCTACTACCGATTAGGCATCGCCCCAGGTTCAGGGCGCCTCACTCCGGGAACACCAGCCCCTCCGCGAGTGACAGGGATGTACACCCTTGACGCCCTCCTCGCCGGACGGTGGTCCACCTTCGTCGACGCTGCAGCTCACCTCGCCTTACCGTCACTAGTCCTCACCCTGTTCACTGTGGGTCTGCTGACACGCTTCTCACGCATGTCCTTCCTCGAAGTCCTCGACAAGGACTTCATCCGCGCCGCCCACGCCAAAGGCCTGCCGAACCGGACAGTCTTCTTCCGTTACACCCTGCGAGCAGCAGCCATCCCGATTCTCACCCTGATCGGCCTTGCCTTCGGCTCACTGCTGTCAGGTACGGTCTTAGTCGAATCCATCTTCTCCTGGCCAGGACTGGGGTCCTACGCCTATCAGTCAGCATCCCGATTGGATCTGCTCGCAGTGATGGGAGTTGGACTCTTCGTCGGGGTCGTCTACCTGACGATCAACCTGGTGATCGACATCCTCTATGGGTTCATTGATCCGCGAGTGAAGGTGGGATGATGGATATTCCTCGCCGCTCCTGGACTCGCCGCCTTTGGCGGAAGATTCCGCGCGAGATGCGCATGCCTGTGGGTGCCCTAGCCTTCTTCGTCGCCCTGGTCTGGGTGATCCTGTGCATCATCGGCCCCTCGATCGTCCCCTTCGATCCGCTCGCCCAGAACCTCCAACGTTTCCTGGAACCCAACTCGGTGAACTGGTTCGGCACTGACGAACTTGGCCGAGATCTCTACTCCCGAGTGATCGCCGGAGCACGTATCACCATCTCCCTAGCGCTGATGCTCGTCGTAGCCTCCATGCTCATCGGCTCGATCATCGGCGTACTCGCTGGATTCTTCGGTCGCTGGGTAGACGAGGTCTTGATGCGCTTGACCGACATCGTCCTTGCCTTCCCCACAGTCATCCTTGCCATGGTGACCGCTGCAGCGCTCGGTGCCTCCCTGTTCAATGCTGTCCTGGCTGCTCTGATTGTCTCCTGGCCTCCGTACGCTCGAGTCGTACGATCCATGGTCCTATCGCTGCGCGAAGCCGACTTCGTCTCATCTGGGCGATTACTAGGCTTTTCTCCAATGAAATCTATGCGTCTGGACATCGTACCCAACGTCGCAGGACCAACACTGGTCATGGCCAGCCTCGACATCGGAAATGCCGCCTTGCTGCTCTCCGGGCTGTCATTCCTCGGCTTGGGAGCCAAACCGCCAACCCCAGAATGGGGATCGATGATCTCCGCAGCTTTGTCGAACTTCGACAAGTGGTGGCTCGGTTTGTTCCCAGGCTTGGCGATCTCCACCGTGGTCATCGCCTTCAACTTCATCGGTGATGCTCTGCGTGATGCCTTCGATCCTGAGGCGGTACGGGTATGAGCGGCGAACTGAACATTAAGGATCTGAAGCTGGATATCAAGACCCACGACGAGGTGACTCCGATCCTACGTGGAGTCAATCTTCGTGTGGAAGCTGGGACCGTCCAGGGTCTTGCCGGTGAATCCGGGTCGGGAAAGACCATGACTGGTCTGACCGTCATCGGATTGGAACCAGCAACCGCTGTTACGACTGGTGAGATCTGGCTGGGAGACACCGATCTTCTGACAATCACAGGGTCCAGTCTCAATGCCATCCGAGGCCAAAGAGTTGGGATGGTCTTCCAGGATCCCTCCACCTCACTGCATCCTCAATTGAGCATCGGCAGCCAACTCACCGATCACATGCGCTACCACCTGAAAATCTCCAAAGCCCAGGCCCGCGAGAAGGCCATCGCGGCCCTCGACCGTGTCGGTATCACCGGTGGAAGTTCTGCCCTGTCACGCTACCCCCATGAGTATTCCGGCGGGCAGCGCCAGCGCATCGCCATCGCGATCGCCCTAGCCTGTGATCCCGAGTTGGTCATCATGGATGAGCCCACTACCGCCCTCGATGTCACTGTCCAAGCAGGAGTCCTAGCACTGGTACGCGACCTAGTCGACTCACTGGGACTGACCGTACTTTTTATCACCCATGACCTGGGAGTGATGTCAGCCATCGCCGACCGGGTTGCGGTCATGCGCCGCGGTGCGGTGGTTGAAGAGGGCAGTTGTGAGCAGATCTTCACCGATCCGCAGCATGACTACACCCGTTCTCTACTGTCCTCACTGCCCGGCTCCGCTACAGGGCCGCGTACTCGTGATGATCTGGCTCACCTTGCAGAAATCGGTGCAGGAGGTGAGTCATGAGCGAACCGGTGCTCTCTGTTCATGATGTCGTCGTCGATTATCCTGGCCGCCCGCCGACCAGAGCAGTCGATGGCGTCTCCTTCGACATCCACACCGGTGAGGTTGTTGGGCTGGTGGGGGAGTCCGGGTGCGGCAAATCCACCATGGCGCGGGTACTGACCGGGTTGCTCAAGCCCAATGCGGGCACAGTGATTTACCGCGGTGAGGAACTCAGACCGCTCGGCCTAGGCGGGCGAGCCCCCGACTCCACTGGTGTTCAGATGGTCTTCCAAGACCCAGGCTCCTCGCTCAATCCACGGCGCAGAATCGGTTCACAGATTCAAGACGGACTCGATGCTGCCAAGAGAAGACTCGGAGCTACCGATGCCAAGGACCGCCCACAGACACCACAAGAGTGGCTGGAGCGCATCGGCATGGACCCCGAAGACGCACAACGCTACCCGCGTAGTTTCTCGGGCGGACAGCGCCAGCGCATCGCCACAGCACGAGCCCTGGCAGCCGCACCCGATGTACTGATCGGTGATGAGCCCATCTCATCGTTGGATGCCTCCACTCAAGCCCTCATTGCGTACGTGATGTCCACTCTGACCATTGCCCAAGGCGCAGGGATGCTCTTCATCTCTCACGACCTGGCTGTCGTACGCCTGATCGCAGACCGTCTTCTTGTGATGTACAAGGGCCGGATCGTCGAGCGCGGACCAGCGCAGAAGATTTGGGCAGATCCCCAGCATCCCTACACCAAAGCCCTGCTCGGTGCGATACCCCTTCCCGACGGCGCTCAGCGCATGCCCACGGTGACCCCGCCTGGGACTTCCTACCCTCTGGACGAGATCGTACGTTAAGTGGTCTGTAACCCGCCGAGTTGTGCGGGCGGTGGAACAGGCGCCACCATGGGGGCCGACAAATACGAGGGTCCGAGGAAAGCCTCACGAGCCATGCGCATCAAGAGCATCAGCACTTGGCGATGGGCTTCAAAGTCTGCGGGGCGTACCAGCCCATCATTAGCACGGTCATGGAGCATCGTTAGTTCTGTGCAGGCCTGCTGATAGTCGCGCATGGCATTAAATCCAGTCTTGCCGCGATTCGCTTTCGCCCAGTCCCGCGCATGCTTCCTATGCTCCAGGGTCGAAAGCATGGCCCGATCACCTTCAGTAACCAATCCAGTGGGAATGTAAGCCTCCATGCAGTCATGGATTCTTGCGATAGTACGGAGACGATCAACACGCACAGCGATCAATATCCCGACCATGACTCCGACGATGATGACAAAGGCAATTCCCAACCCGAGGTATCCAAAGAAGGCCAGCCCATTCCAGAGGCCATGAAGGAGGAAGGCCACCAGGAGTCCGCCGATGACATAGAGGAAGCGCACCCCAGCGCTGCGCTTGCGGATGGCCAGAGCAAGTGCGATGCCGGTCATTGACGTGAAGACAGGGTGGCAGAAAGGCGACATTATCCCGCGCAGAATGAAGGTGAAGATGAGAGAACCTGGTCCGTCATAACCAAAAATGATGTAATACTCGATGTTCTCGGCGGCGGCAAATCCCAGCGCAACCGTACAAGCGTAGACCACACCATCAGTGATGCCGTTGATCTCATGGCGTCTGAACCAGAATAATCCGAGCAGTACGAGGGCCTTCATCGATTCCTCAACGATCGGAGCTGCGATGGCAACCTCGGCGAATTCAGTGTCGTACATCCACGGCTGCATGACAAGTCCCCCCAAGGACTCGAAGATGAGGCTCAGGATGACCGAGGCACCTGCACCCCAGAGGAATGTCGTCACTAGAAGATGCACCGGTTCAGGCTCCAAACGGTCGATTGCCATGACTCCGGCCATCATCGGTACGAGGGTAACCAGTGACAACACTGCGGCGATGTAGAAGAGCCCTCCTCCCAAAAGCAGTAGGAATATGAGGAATACAGCGAGGCAAAGAGATGAGACCCCAATCGTGATGATTGCGCCCGCTGGTACTCCGCGTCGTCGCTGCCCGGATAGAATCGTCTGTGGATCAAGGATGGTCACATGCTAATGGTACGCGACCTTGTTGAGGATAAGGGTGCGTACCGCTTTGCGAAGCGTGGATGGACCTGAGGTTTTCAATCCGTGAGGAGAGACATGACGCTGGATCAAGTTCCGCAGGAGCGCAAGCCGCGCTCGGGGATGATCAACGTCGTCTTCCTAGGGTTGGTGAGTTTCTTCACCGACCTGTCGACCGAGATGGTCTATCCACTGATTCCACTGTTTCTGATTGCCACTCTGGGTGCGACTCCGGCGCTGGTGGGTGTCATCGAAGGAATCGCAGAGTCGGTTGCCAGCCTGCTGAAGGTTTTCAGCGGATACCTCTCGGACCGATTCCAGAAGAAGAAGGGGATGGCTTTCTGGGGGTACGCAGCGGGAGTTGTCTACAAGATTGTGCTGCTGGTGGCTGGCTCCTGGATGGGAATCCTCTCAGCCCGAGTGATCGACCGGATCGGTAAGGGAGTTCGTACGGCACCTCGTGATGTGCTGGTCGCCGAGAGCGCCGACAAGGAAACGATGGGTAAGGCCTTCGGTTTACACAAGGCCTTGGATATGTCTGGCGCGGCTTTGGGAATCCTAGTCACCTTCTTCCTTCTGCGAGGGATGCACGAAGGCTACGACTACAAACGCATCTTCGCATTGTCGATGATCCCTGGAATCCTGGGGCTATGCATGTTCGCCTTCATCCGCCAGACCAAGAACCCAGCCCCGGCTAAGCGTGAACCCTTCTGGAAGAATGCCCGCTCCCTGGATTTCCAGCTCAAACTCTATTTGGGTGTCATCTTTCTGTTCACCCTCGGTAACTCCTCGAATGCATTCCTTCTTATCAAGGCGAAATCTGTCGGGTTCGATGACATCAACGTGATCCTGTTGTACTTCCTGTTCTCGGCAGTGGCATCGGTCCTGGCGATGCCAGCGGGCCAACTCTCCGACAAGATCGGGCGAAAAAACCTGCTCGTACCGGGGTATCTGATGTTCTCAGTGTGCTACTTAGGCTTCGCGTACGCACCCACCCAGGCAATGATGGCGGTCACCTTCATCCTCTACGGTGTCTATACCGCCATGATCACCGGAGTAGAACGAGCTTATGTAGCCGAGATCGCCCCACCCGAACTCAAAGGTACGATGCTAGGCCTCCAGTCCACCATCGCTGGAATAGCCCTCCTACCAGCCAGCATCATCGCTGGCTTGTTGTGGGACAACTTCGGCTCATCGGTCCCCTTCCTCTTCGGAGCAGCAACCTCGGCCGCAGCCGCCATCATCCTCATCCTCTTCATGCCCAGCCGCAAACCGGCCACCTCCTAAGTCCCTGGTGTCACAGTCACCCATACCGGCCCGCCCCCACTCATCACAATCATCCTCTCTCCTGCGGTGGGTTTTGTTCCTAACCTCGCCCGTGTGGTGGGTTTTGTTCCTAAGCTCTCCCTTGTGGTGGGTTTTGTCGTGTTTTTTTGACAGAACCCACCGCTGGATTGAGGATCACTCTGGGGGGTTGGGGACTTAGGGTAGATAGTTCGACGCGGTTTGGAGGGCTGCAGTGAGTCCGGTGCAGTCAACAGGGAGACGATTTGGGGGATTTGGGCCGGTAGCGTACAATAATCCCTTGGTCGACTATGCTCTGACGAGCGTGGACGGCTCGACCAATCTTGAAAGGGTGTATGGCAAAGAAAGAGGGAGCCCTCGAACTGGAGGGAACCGTTGTGGAAGCACTTCCCAACGCGATGTTTCGCGTTGAGCTGACCAACGGCCACAAAGTCCTCGCAACGATTTCGGGAAAGATGCGGCAGCATTACATTAGGATTCTGCCCTCCGACCGCGTCATCGTTGAACTCTCGCCGTACGACCTCACTCGCGGTCGTATCGTCTACCGACACAAGTAGACACAACAGCGTTCAAACACCGCGGGGCTTTGCCCTGCATGAACTAAGGAAGCTTCCTCGATGAAAGTACAGCCGAGTGTTCGAAGGATCTGCGATAAGTGCAAGGTGATCCGTCGCCATGGCCGTGTCAGGGTGATTTGTGAAAACCCTCGCCACAAACAGCGTCAGGGCTGACCACCACCGAATCGATCCTTCCGTACAACTACATAACCACCTAGACCATCTAGGACCACCAGCGTGCACGCACCCTGGGCCGTACTTGTAGTACGAACCCAGGTCACCCTCGGGCGAAGGCCGAGGCCTCTGAAATGGGGAACGCGTCACGTCCACACCTTCGCAACTGGGAAACCAGCTGAGAAACCGAAAGAGACAAGGCCATATGGCAAGACTTATCGGTGTCGATCTCCCGCGCGATAAGCGTCTGGAGATCGCACTAACATCTATCTTTGGCATCGGGCGTACCCGTGCAGCCAAGATTCTAGAAGCCACAGGTATCAGTGGCGATTTGCGAGTTCACCAAGTTACCGACGAACAATTCGTTGCCTTGCGTGATTTCATCGAAGCCAATTATGAGATCGAAGGTGATCTGCGCCGCGCTATCGCAGCAGATATTCGCCGCAAGATCGAGATCGGCAACTATCAAGGCCGTCGTCACCGCTCCGGTCTGCCTGTTCGCGGGCAGCGTACCAGGACGAATGCCCGCACCCGCAAGGGGAAGAAGAAGGCTGTCGCAGGCAAGAAGAAGGCTCGCTGATCGTTAACCGATCAGGGCAAAGAAAGAAGGATCAATGGCTACAGCAGGCCGGAAGCAATCAAGCGCCAAAACCAAAGTGCGCCGCAAAGAGAAGAAGAACATTCTCGTGGGTCAGGCCCACATCAAATCAACGTTCAACAACACAATCATTACGATCACCGATCCCTCTGGTGCGGTGATTTCATGGGCCTCAGCCGGCACAGTCGGCTTCAAGGGTTCTCGCAAGTCCACTCCGTACGCTGCTCAGATGGCCGCTGAGGCCGCAGGCAGGCGCGCTATGGAGCACGGTATGAAGCGTGTCGATGTATTCGTCAAGGGCCCAGGTTCTGGCCGCGAAACCGCGATCAGGTCCTTGGGTGCTGTTGGGCTGGAAGTGGGCGCTATCGCAGACGTCACTCCCATGCCGCACAATGGCTGCCGCCCTCCTAAGCGTCGTCGCGTCTAATCGAAAGGACATAACCCATGGCAAGATATACAGGCCCCATGACACGGAAGTCCCGCCGACTCGGGACAGACCTGGTCGGCAACTCGAAGTCGTACGAACGCCGTCCCTTCCCTCCCGGCATGCATGGCCGCGGGCGTACGAAGGACTCGGAGTACTCTCAGCAGCTCAAAGAGAAGCAGAAGGCACGTTTCGCGTACGGCGTGATGGAGAAGCAGTTCCGTCGGTACTACGAAGAGGCAACACGGTCATCAGCCAAGACCGGTGACATCCTCCTGCAGATCCTGGAATCCCGTCTCGACAACGTGGTTTACCGTGCAGGATTCGCCACGACGCGCCGTCAGGCTCGTCAGTTGGTGTCCCACGGTCACTTCCAGGTCAATGGCCAGCGTGTCAACATCCCGAGTTACCGTGTACGCGCACAGGACATCGTTGATGTGGTGCCGAAGTCCGCGAACCTCCACCCCATCGTGGTTGCTCGCGAGGTCTTCGACTCCCGCACCGTACCAGCGTGGATGGATTCCCGTCCTACTGCAGGTCGGATCATCATCCACGCCCTGCCAATACGCGAGCAGATCGTTATCGATCTCCAAGAACAGCTCATCGTTGAACTCTATTCACGATGACCGTATCCGAAACCTGAAAACACCTCACCCCAAGAAACTTCGCCGTCAAATAGTGGGCGGCGGAAAGGAAAGAAATGTTAATCGCTCAGCGCCCTGTTCTGACTGAAGAGGTCCTTCAACCTTATCGCTCCAGGTTCATCATTGAGCCGCTGGAGCCTGGCTTCGGCTACACCCTTGGCAACTCCCTTCGCCGTACGCTGCTCAGCTCCATCCCCGGAGCCGCAGTGACATCGATCAGGATCCAGGGAGTCTCCCATGAGTTCTCGACGATTCCTGGGATCGTTGAGGACGTCACGGAGTTCATCTTGAACATCAAGAACCTCGTTATTGGTTCCGATGAGGATGAGCCCGTAGAAATCCGCTTGAACAAGAAAGGTCCAGGCGAGATCACTGCGGCCGACATCGAGACCTCGTCTTCGGTGACGATCCACAACCCTGAACTGCACCTGGCAACCTTGAATGACAAGGGAACCCTGGATATGGACTTCATCGTTGAGCGTGGCCGCGGCTATGTCTCTGCGATCCAGAACAAGAACCCTGAAGCTGAAATCGGTCGTATCCCGATCGATTCGATCTATTCACCGGTTCTGCGCGTCACCTACAAGGTGGAGGCTACCCGTGTCGAGCAGCGTACCGACTTCGATCGTCTGATCATCGATGTCGAGACCAAGCCCGCCATCCTCCCGCGCGACGCCATCGCTTCTGCAGGCCGTACTCTGGTCGAACTGTTCTCGCTCGCCCGCGAACTGAACACCGAAGCCGAAGGTATCGAGCTTGGCTCCGGGCCAGTCGATGATCAGTTGGTTGCTGATCTGGCTCTGCCGATCGAAGACCTATCTTTGACAGTACGGTCCTACAACTGCCTCAAGCGTGAGGGCATCCACACCGTCTCCGAACTGGTTTCCCGTTCCGAGCAGGACTTGATGGATATCCGCAACTTCGGTCAGAAGTCCATCGATGAGGTCAAGGCAAAGCTTGCTGACCTCGGGCTGACTCTCAAAGACTCCATCCTCGGGATGGATGCCTATTCACTTAACCGTTACGCCGCGGACGACACCTTCGCAGCCTGAGCACGACAGAATCTGGAGATCATACAATGCCAAAGCCATCCAAGGGCCCTCGTCTAGGGGGTTCCCCTGCTCATGAGAGACTGATTCTTCGTAATCTCGCCACGCAGTTGTTCGAGCATGGTCGCATCACGACCACGGAGACTCGTGCCAAGAGAGTTCAGCCTGTGGCGGAGAAGCTCATCACCAAGGCCAAGAGGGGAGACCTCCACTCACGCCGCATGGTGATGCGCGACATCACTGATCCTACGGTTGTCCACGTTCTGTTCACCGAGATTGCTCCTGCTGTCGAAAAGCGTGAGGGCGGCTACACCCGCATCACCAAGGTCGGCCCCCGCAAGGGTGACAATGCTCCCATGGCGATCATCGAGATCGTGACCGAACCAGTCGTGAAGAAGACTCGCGCCAAGAAGACTGAAGACATCAAGCCTGCCAAGAAAGCTGCTGTGACGACAACCGTTGAGGATGTTGTCGAGGAAGTTGTTGACGAGGTTGAGGCTGAAGAAGTCGAAGCTGAAGAAGTCGAAGCTGAGGAAGCCGTTGAAGACGTAGCAGACGAGGCTGACGCTGAAGAAGCTGCAGAAGAAACTGCAGAAGAAGCGTAGTTCATCTCTTAGTAATTATGGGGTGGTCCTGCCTAGGCGGGACCCCCCATTTTTGCATGATTGACCAAGACCCGGTCATCCTGCCGTCAGGCAGGACCCCCGGCGGCCAGGGTATGGACTTGAGCGAGAGAGTCTTTACCTTAGACCCTACGTTGGCTGCCGGGGGTCCTGCCTGCGGCAGGATGACCGGACTGACCCAAGACCCTACGTTGGCTGCCGGGGGTCCTGCCTCGCGGCAGGATGACCGGGGCTTCGTCCTCTTCATCAAACCCCGGTTGTTGTGGGGTACTAGACTAAGGGGATGATTGATCCTCGTTTAATTCGTACTGATTCTGATATGTTGCGGCGTGCCCAGAAGGCGCGCGGGGAGTCGGTGGAGCTTGTTGATGAGCTGGTGGCGGCGGATGAGGATCGGCGCCGGGCGATTGCGTACTCCGAGACACTGCGGGCACAACAAAAAGAATTAGGGCGCGAGGTTGCCAAGGCTACTGCCGAGACTCGGCCAGGGCTGTTGGCACAGGCGAAGGAACTTGCGGAGAAGGTCAAAGAGGCTGAGGGCGGGACTGCTGTGATCGAGGAGCGGTTCAATGAACTGATGCTGATGCTGCCGAATCCTGTTTTTGAAGACGTACCCCAGGGTGGGGAAGACGATTTTACGGTTCTTGAGATCATTGGGGCACCTCGGAATTTTGAAGCTGAGGGTTTTACACCGCGTGATCATCTGGAACTGGGGGAGATGCTCGGGGCCATTGACATGGAACGTGGGGCTAAGGTTTCTGGGTCTCGGTTCTATTTCTTGACTGGCTATGGGGCTTTGCTGGAGATGGCTCTGACGCAGTACGCGATGGCGCAGGCGCTCGAATGGGGCTTCTTCCCGATGATTGTGCCGTCCTTGGTCAGGCCGTCTGCGATGGAGGGTACGGGGTTCCTGGGCCAAGCTGCCCAGGATGTGTATCACCTTCCGGCTGACGATCTTTACTTGGTAGGGACCTCCGAGGTTGCTCTGGCTGCCTATCATAGCGATGAGATCCTTGATGGAGATGCGCTTCCATTGAAGTATGTCGGATACAGCCCGTGCTTCAGACGTGAGGCTGGCTCTTACGGCAAGGACACCCGCGGGATTTTCCGGGTTCACTGGTTCGACAAGGTGGAGTTCTTTGTCTACTGCCGCCCTGAGGAATCCGAAGCTGAGCATCAAAAGATTCTGGAGTTCGAGAAAGCTTTCATTTCTTCGCTGGGGATTCCGTACCAAGTCTTGGAGGTGGCTTCCGGAGATCTGGGGTTGTCGGCTGCCAGGAAGTACGACTGTTATGGATGGGTACCCAGCCAACAGAAATATCGCGAGATTACATCGACCTCGAACTGTACGACATTCCAGTCACGCCGACTTAACACTAGGGCGCGCTATGACGATGGGGTCGGGCCCGTGGCGACGTTGAACGGAACCCTGTGTGCGATGACGAGGATGATCATCATGATCTTGGAAAACCACCAGAATGATGATGGTTCGGTGAATATCCCAGGAGTCCTGCGTCCTTATCTTGGTGGGTTGGAAGTCTTCGAACCAATCGTGTAAAACGTGACAAAAAGGACCGTCCCCTATCAGCCAACACCCGGTCATCCTGCCTGCGGCAGGATGACCGGGGGGTGGGTTAGTTCGGTCATCTGCTCTGTCACAGCGTCAAGTTATACGTCCTTGACACACGCACCCACGTCCCGCTGGCACGTCCTAAACTAGAAGCATGGCATATACCGTAGTACGCGCTCGGTTTTCTGGTTGGCGGGATCGTTTCAAGAACGCTGATCAGGATACGGACTTTCAAGTGGATACTTTTCCCGAACTGGATGATTACCTTTCCATGATGGAAGAACGGGGTTGGACCATCGTCAGCACAGACGTCATGGTGCTCTCGTCCTCGTTCATGCTCATCACTATGCATCGAGGAGATTGAGGCATCCGTGGAAACTGAGCAGGGCTGGGTGCCCAAACTCGTCGCCGTCGACGCTGACGGTACGATCGTGGGCGGAGATGACCGCGTACCGAATCAGATCGGGGAAAGACTACGCCAGATCAGCGCACAGGGGACTCCTGTCGTACTGGTGACCGGGAGGGCGTGGTTATCCTCGGAACTGGTCTTAGATCAGTTGCAGATCCCGCATATGTACTGCGTATGCAACAACGGCGCGACAGTGGTCAGCTATCCGCCCCTGGAGATTCATAGGGCGCAAACCTTCGATCCAACCCCGATTATCGAGGTGGTTCGTACTCATCCGACGATGACGATGGCAGTGGAGGATTTCGGGCGTGGATATCGAATCTCAGCTCCCTTCGTCGGCGGAATCTACGAACTTCATGGGGAGCTGCGCATCCAATCGTGGGAAGAACTCGCAGCAGAACCAGTATCGCGGATCATCCTTCGCGACTCGGTAGCCTCTGAGCAGGAATTCGCATCAGTGATCGCACAAATCGATCTCACCAGCCTCTATCACTCCAAGGGCGGGAGGAACTGGCTGGATATCGGCGCCGAGGGCGTCGGCAAGGACGCTGGCTTAGCATTCGCAGCGGCTCAACTCGGTGTTGCCCGCGAAGACGTCCTAGCCCTGGGGGATGGCTACAACGACATCGACATGGTCGGCTGGGCTGGGCGTGGAGTAGCCCTAGACGGTGCTCCGCCGGAGTTGATGGCAGTAGCAGACGCCATGGCCGGACCTTTTCCACAAGGGACATTGGATGAACTGGATAGATGGTTTCGTTAATATGCCCAGTACTACAATGAGTTCAACAATCCATAGGGGTGACTGATGATCGATGTTGCGGGGATGACAAAGAAGTTTGGCTCGAAACTGGCTGTTGATGATCTGAGCTTCACAGTGCGCTCGGGGATGGTGACGGGCTTCCTCGGGCCGAACGGAGCAGGCAAGTCCACAACGATGCGGCTAGTCCTGGGATTGGACACCCCAACACGCGGACAGGCACGGGTCAACGGGCGTACTTACACCAAAACCAAGGCACCGATGACTGAGGTTGGCGCTCTTCTGGAGGCAAAATCTGTCCACCCCGGGCGTACGGCTCGCAATCATCTGCGAGCCTTGGCAGCCACCCACGGAATCTCGAAGAAACGTGTTGACGACATGATCGAATTAGTGGGGCTCTCAGATGTCGCCGGAAAGAAAGCGGGGGAGTTCTCCTTAGGTATGAGCCAGCGCCTTGGGCTGGCAGCAGCCCTCCTCGGCGATCCCGAGACTCTCATCCTCGATGAACCCATCAATGGGCTGGATCCTGAAGGCGTGGCGTGGGTGCGCAACCTTGTGAAATACCTAGCCAGCGAAGGCCGTACCATCTTCATCTCCAGTCATCTGATGTCCGAGATGGCGATGGTTGCTGATCACATCATCATCATTGGGATGGGCAGACTCATCGTTGACTCGGAAATGTCGGACTTGGTCATGCAAGCCTCAGGACTGGTGACGAAGGTACGCTCCCCGAATGCGGCAGCCATCATTCAAGCGGTCAATCGCTCCGGACGCTCAGCCACAGATGAGGGTGACTCCACGATCTCTATCCGCGGACTCACGGCTCAAGCTATTGGTGAAGAAGCAGCGAAGCGAGGATGGGTCCTGCATGAACTCACCCCGATCCAGCGCTCTCTTGAAGAGATCTACATGGAAATGACAGACTCTGCGGTTGAGTTTGTCACTGGAGCGGTCCCGCGAACAGAACCAGACCAACTCCGCGATCAGCCTCCTACTCTGTCGTCTCTGGCGAAGTCCAGCAGCGCCCGAAGGGGGAGGTGACTGCGATGGCGACCGGAGTTGACTCAATCCAGATCACTGGTTCCAAGACCCACAAACTCTCATTCTTGAGGCTAGTACGATCCGAGTGGATCAAGGTCTTCACCTTGCGCTCAACCTGGTGGATCCTAGGGTTCACCGTTGTTCTCAATATCGGGATTTCTCTTGCTCTGATTGCAGCATTGAGGTACGCCGAGTACATCGCCACCACACCTATGCCTGGGGCAGAGGAGTTCGAATTCGAGGTTGAGCTAGGAAGCCTCGGCATGCTTTCTAACGTCGTGGTGACCGGGTGTGGCTTCGTGGGCCAGCTTGTCTTCATCATCTTCGCTGTCCTGGCAATCACCAATGAGTATTCCTCCGGCATGATTCGATCAACCTTCACCGCCTCGCCTCGCCGACTCAGAGTCCTTCTGGCAAAACTTGTCGTTATTGCGACGCTGTGTATTCCGATCTTTGCTATCTCTGTTGGCGCTAGTTGGGCAGGAGGCTATGCCATCCTCCAGGGCTGTATTGGGGTTGATGTCACGCTCACATCGGCGGTGAGCCTACGGATTATGGGCGGATTCCTGATCAGTATCACTCTGCTTGCTCTATTCTGCTTCGGTCTGGGCACCATTATCCGATCCACGGCAGGCAGCATTGGTATGGCCGTGGGGATTATTGTCGTCCTCCCCATGGTTTTCTCGGTCTTGCTTCAGGTTTTTGCCACCGACCCTGACCCCACTGGGTGGGTGAGGTGGCTGATGAATGCCTCCGAGTTCCTTCCGACCACTGCCGGCTGGGTAATAACCCAACCCGAGTTTTCTGACTCAGCAATCCTTGGTCCTTGGGAAGGTGTTGGTGTACTAGGAGCATGGACTCTTGGTTGCCTGGTGATAGGATTCACTACCACTGTCCGAAGAGATGTGTAGGTATGGAAAAATCAACGAACCTCATGAAGTACGCTTGGCTGTCACTGGCGGCTGCGGTTGTCACCATCACCATGAAGATGGTCGCCTGGCGAATAACAGGGTCAGTGGGCTTGCTCTCGGATGCAGCAGAGTCTCTGATTAACTTCGTTGCTGCCATCATGGCGATCGTGATGCTGTCTGTTGCCGCCAAGCCGCCGGATCATAACCACCATTTCGGGCATGACAAAGCTGAATACTTCTCTGCTGCTGTCGAAGGAATCCTGATCTTCGTCGCAGCAGCCCTGATCATCGTCGCTGCCATTGACCGTCTGATCCACCCGCAGCCTCTAGAGTCTGTTTCCGCTGGTGTCATCATCTCCACCATCGCTGCAGCCATCAACGGAGCAGTGGGGATGATTCTCATCCGCGTGGGCAAGCGGCACCGATCACCGACACTGGTCGCCGATGGCAAACACCTGTGGACCGATGTTGTCACCAGCATTGGGGTTGTTGCAGCCATTATTCTGGTTGCACTGACCGGTTGGACCATCCTCGATCCCATCGTCGCTCTTCTCGTCGGTGCCAACATCATTTTCACCGGAACTAAACTGGTCTGGGAATCCACACAAGGACTGATGGATATCACCCTGCCCGATGAGGAAAACAAGACTCTCGCTGGCGTTCTAGCCGATTTCACCAATGACGACGTCAGTTTCCACGGCTTGCGTACTCGTGTTGCGGGCCGAAACCGTTTTGCCATCGCTGACATGCTGGTCCCAGGCGACTGGAGCGTCCAGCAAAGCCATGATCGCTTCAAAGAAGTTCAAGCCGCTATTGATTCAGCTCTGCCAGGGATTCAGGTTCAGTTCCATATCGAACCGAAAGAGGACCCGCGCGCCTACGGACACTTTGTCACAGAAGTACCTATAATCGTGAATGACAAGGAAAAATGACATCAACTGTCTTGATATTCCGCATCTAATTTCGATAAGAACCTTCGTCATGAAAGAATAGGGGACGTGAGCGAACAATCTCAGCAATATAATTTTGGCGCGCCCGAACGAACGGGTGCCGGGGGCGGTTCCGCCAGGGGTGAAAGGCCAGTGAGGTCGAGGCGACCTTTGCCCGAGCCTTCTCCTGCGGTTGAAGCAGAAATGGCTGCAATTTTCGGGGATGACGATGGTAGTCAACGTCCCCCGGATCCGTTTGAAGAGAAGATCTTGACCGGCAGGAATGCCTTCAATGATCTGCGGGACCAATTGGCAGAAGAGGGACAGGCGCCCCCGGATTCCTCAGCGGCTCGGCCTTCCAGAGGAGCCTTGGGAGGCGAAGCTCGGGATAGAATCGCCGATTTGCGACGCGACTTGGAATCAGGGACGTCAACTCGTCGGCCGTCAGCCGCGAGCGCTGCCGATCGCAGAGCCGCAGCTCCTGAGGCACCTCCTGCGAGTACAGATGATCGTATTGCAGCATTGAGGCGTGACCTAGCTACCAGGCGTCCTTCCCCAGACTCTGATGAAGCACAGCCAGCCCCGGCTCCAAGGACTCCCGCAGAGCGTCCCGTACGTCCGCGTCCACCTTCCTCAGAGCAGAGAGGCCCCTCAGAACGGGTCACCACGCGTACGGTTCGTCCGGGCCAAACAATGCCGCGTCCTGTGGATGATGAGGCTGAACCAGGAGAGGCTCCAGCCGCTCCGCGCTCCAGGCGTGCGCCTTCATCTCGTCCTGGCGAAGCGTCGGGACCGGCCTTTGTTGCACCCGAGGATGCCGAAGCACCACAAGCAGCTCCGATCGAGAAAGCCCCGCCTGCACGAGATCCGGAAAAGCGTCGTCCCGCAGCGAAGACGCCTGGAAAGCCCAAGCCGGCTACCGGGGAGGTTATTCAAGCGACTGGTTTGACGATGGAGTACGGCAGCAGCACTGCTGCTGCACAAGCCCTGCGCGGCGTTGACATGATTGTCGGCCGAGGCCAGATGACTGCCATTATGGGGCGTTCCGGCTCTGGCAAGTCCACCCTGTTGCGTTGCCTGGCAGCCATGGAAATCCCCACCCAAGGATCCGTCGTTTTGGATGGAAAGAACTTGGCAGGATTGAAGGACAAGCAGCTCGACAAGATCAGGCGGGAGAGTGTTGGTCTCATTTTTGCAGAAGACAACCTTCTGCCGATGTTGAGCACCGCTGAGAATATCCGTCTGCCCTTGACCATCCACAAAGCACCGGTCGATCAGAGTTGGTACGACGAGGTTGTCACAACCTTGCACCTCTCGGACACCCTGACCCGCAAGCCTTCAGAATTGACGCCTAACCAGCAGCAGCGTGTTGCGTGTGCCCGTGCAATGATCGCCAAGCCGGCTGTCGTCTTTGCTGACGAGCCGACACGTATGCTGGATTCTGACAGCGCTGCTGAGTTCTTGGACTTGCTGAGAAGATGCGTGGACGAGTTGGGGCAAACAGTGGTGATCGCCACCCACGACCCCTATGCTGCCTCCCAGGCTGACCGTGTGTGTGTTATCCAAGACGGATGCATCGTCAATGAGGTTCACGGACCGAGCCTGAACAAGATGATCGACATCATGCGTACTTTGTCTGGTGGGTCTGCCTCATGAAAAGTGTCAAGATCGGCGTCGAAGGGCATCTGAGCCGACTTATCCTCGTCGTCCTGGCTGTCGTGCTCGGGGTGGGGTTCGCTGCAGGTGCTTTCTTCGCACGTGCATCAGTGGATGAATCCGTATCATCCCTGATCAAGACAGTGGTGAGCGCGGATGTTTACGTGAAGCCCCAGGGTTCGTCCGTCGCTGATCTTCTGATGAAACCACCTTCCCAGCAGCAGTTCTTTGATTCGGCAATCACAGGACAGGTTGCTGTGGTCACAGGGGCTGCGATCTATGCGATCTACTTGGGTCCGGTCGTACTGGAGGGGCCAGATGGCCAGGTTGTCTCCTCGGGGCGCGCACCAGCAATCGGTATCGCGGCTGACGTGAATGAGGTGGGTCAGGGACGGCTCATCGAAGGGGAATTCCCCATCAGTGTCAAAGAGATTGCTCTCGAGGAAAACACTGCTGCCAGGGCGGGACTCAAAATCGGAGACCCCGTTAAGTTCGTCGCAAATGGAAACCAATACGCTGATGAGGTGACGGTGTCCGGCATCGTTTCTTACGATGCACAGTTGAATGGTGCGGTGGTTGTGATCCTCAATGGGATTGTTGCCCGCGCCATATTCTCGCCTCCGGGTACGGTTCCCCTTCTGGCTGTCAAGGCAGAAGGTATGACTGCTGAACAACTGGTGGATGCCATTGTTTCGTCTGTTGACCCGGATTTCAATGCTGAGGTAGTCCTAGGTTCCCAAGAACGCCAGACCGCCACGAATCAAATCAATGCATCCTTTGGATATCTGAACATCATTCTCGTCCTGATCGGTGTGGCTGCTCTTGTGGCGGCAGGGTTCATGGTGATCAATGTGTTCTCGACTGCGATTCGGTCCCAAAGCAAAGAAATCGCTCAATTGAAAGTGATGGGGGTTACCTCTGGTCAAGTAATGATCGCGGTTATCACTCAGGCGGCGATCCTCGGCGCCATTGGTTCTGTTGTCGGGATCATCCTTGGCTTCGTTCTTGTCGTGATTGCTAAGGGCGTTATTAACGGTACGGGGCTGACTCTCGTGGTGGGCTGGCCTTTCCTTGGTCTTCTGCTATCTATCGTCATCGGCGTTGCCCTGACCGTACTGGCAGCGATTATTGGTGCTGCCAGCGCGGCGTCGGTGAAAGCTACGCAGGCAGTCAAGGAGCCTATTGCTCCGCGGATGACGATGGGAATTGTCCGGGTTGTTATCGGACTCGTCATCGGTGTTGTTGGCGCGGTTGCCGTCATACTCGGCTTAGTCGGGCCTAACGATGTCATGATGATCCTTGCCGGTGCCGCGGCAATCCTGGTGGGTGCTGTCCTTGCTGGACCGCTTGCCATGGTAGTGCTCAGCCCTGTCTTTGCGGCCCCTATGCGGTTGTTCTCACCACTGACTGCTCAGGTTGCCAAAGGCGGTATTACACAGAACCCGAGAAGGGCAGCCAACGCCACAGGTGTGTTTATCCTTTTCACGGCAGTAGCCACTGCTCTACTTGTTCTTGCACCGTCTGCTGGCGGCGCTATTGAGAACAAGCTATCGAGCGAAATCCAAACAGATTTTGTTCTGACTCCTTCTGCGGATAATGGATTCATCGCTGACATGGCTGCAGCGAACGTACGTCAGATCCCCGGGACTCAAGTTAACGCATTCGGTCAAGCACCGCTGACAGTGGATGCATCCAACACCGGTGGGTCTGGAGCGGCACTGCCTGCGGCTACTGTCATGTACGGTCCCCCAGAGTCTTTCACCAACATCATGGGTACAAAGATTGTCAAGGGCCGGGCAGATACGTTCATGGATGGTCTGGCAGTCAATAAAGCATATGCCGATGCCAATGGCTTGGATCTTGGTAAGACCATCAGCTTCATTGTGGCAAAGAACACTCCCATTGAGAAAAAGGTGAACCTGAATATCAACCTCATCATCGATTCCGAGTTCTTCCCGGATATGGTGGTTTCGTCGTCATGGCTGAACCAAGAGGTCGATGGACATACCCGCGCACAGTTCATGCCGGTCACTGTTCTGTTGGTGACGATTACTGACACTACCATCGAGGACACTGCCTTTGATCAGATTGTGACAAAGGTTTCTCCGTACCACTCAGTGACAGTTCAAACCAGACAAGAGTTCGTCTCAGTAACCGATCCGCGAGTCACCCAAGTACAGGCAGCAGCCTATGCGATTGCCGGTGTTGGCCTCGTACTCGGGATCGTTGCACTGGTCAGTGCACTGGGTATTGGAGTCTCTCGGCGCGGTCCAGATGTCGCGATGCTGAAGGCTCTGGGAGCAACCAGGCCGCAGA
>WQYJ01000011.1 GCA_009781325.1 Propionibacteriaceae bacterium
CCCGCAGCCTACCCTCGACCTCGCGGACATCTTCGGCCGGGAAGCCCCGCTGGTGATCGAGATCGGCTCCGGACACGGCGAATCCATCGTCGCTGCTGCAACAGCCCAACCCGACACAAACTTCCTCGGTTTCGAAGTCTTTGAAGCCTCAATCGCTGCCACTCTAGGCAAGATCTCTGACGCAGGACTTTCAAACGTACGCCTGATTGCGGCTGATGCCATCTCCGGTCTCATCCATCTCATCGAGGACGCCAGCGTCACCGAGATCCTGATCTTCTTCCCGGACCCCTGGCAGAAGAAGCGCCACCACAAACGCCGACTAGTCTCCCCTGGCTTCCTCGACCTTGTCTCACAGAAACTCATTGATGGCGGAATACTGCGCCTTGCTACCGACTGGGATTCCTATGCGCAGGCGATGCGCGACCACCTCGGCGCTGATCCTCGCTTTGCACTGATCGATGAGCAGCGATTCCATTTACGCCCGCTCACCAAGTTTGAGTCCCGTGGAATCGCGGCAGGGCGTACAATCCAGGACATGGCCTATCAACTCAAGGCACGCTCATGAAAGTACGTATCGACCTCGCCTATGACGGTACGGGGTTCTCCGGGTGGGCCCGCCAAGTGGATCTGCGAACCGTCCAAGGTGTACTCGAAGATACCATCGCGCAAGTGATGAGGCTGAGTGAGCCTGCGATGACGGTGTGTGCCGGTCGTACCGATGCAGGGGTCCATGCACGCGGACAGGTGGTTCATGTTGATTTCGACAACTGGACTCCCCCGGCACGCTCTGCCAGTCTCACCGCTGATGAAGCCTTGAGACAATGGCTGCCCAGAGCTCTGCCTGATGACATCGTGATCCGCCAAGTACGAGTCGTACCTAGTGAATTCGATGCCCGCTTTTCAGCACTAGAGCGCCGCTATGTCTACCGCCTGTGGGATTCCTTGGCTAATGTAGACCCCCTGACTCGCGGCTACACACTGGCATTGCCCCACCACGTGAATCTGGATGCCATGGTTCAGGCTGCCCAACACCTCACCGGTCTCCATGACTTCGTGGCCTTCTGCCGCCCTAAAGAGCATGGAACCTCGATCCGTGACCTCAAGGAGCTCTCCTTAGTGCGCCGCGACTCCGGACTCATCGAAATCACAGCCAGAGCCGATGCCTTCTGCCACTCCATGGTGCGCTCGCTGGTGGGATGCTTAGTGACCATCGGGCGCGGACAACGCGACATCGAGTGGGTGAAGACCAATCTCTTAGCCCAGGCACGAGTCAACGACATCATCGTCATGCCAGCCCATGGGCTCACCCTAGAAGAAGTCACCTATCCCAGCGATGAAGACCTAGGGCTTCAAGCCGAGCGGGCGCGTACTCGACGGGAGATACCTAGATGAGTCACTATTTTGAGACACCGACCGCTGATGAGAAGCGGTACGAGTTCCCGGCTGTCATCTGGGGGCGCCAGTACGGGTTCACCTCCTCTTCTGGGGTCTTTTCTTCGACTCGGCTGGACTTGGGCACCTCCGTACTCTTCCGACTCACCGAACCTCCGCAGGACAGGCAGGCGCGCATGTTGGATCTCGGGTGTGGTTTCGGAGCTATCGCGGTCGCCCTGGCTACCGAGTGCCCATCGGTTCTGGTCGATGCTGTCGATGTGAACCAGCGAGCTCTGGGGTTGACCCAACTCAATGCCGAGACAAATGGTGTCAGTGACCAAGTACGAATCCTGCTGCCCGACGAGGTCACCGATGACACAGCGTACGACGAAATCTGGTCGAATCCTCCCATTCGGATCGGGAAGAAAGCCCTCCACGAGATGCTGGATCTCTGGCTTGAACGCCTGACACCAACAGGTACGGCCACCCTCGTTGTCGCGAAGAATCTTGGAGCTGATTCCCTCCATGAATGGCTGGAATCACGCGGCTGGTTAGTGGCTCGGCTTGGTTCAGCCAAGGGGTTTCGGGTGCTGCGTACCTCTAGGCAGGTTTCTTCACGCTAACAAGCCAATTCGGTGATAGCCTGAAGTCGTTGCACCCGACATGGAGGGACCCATGGAACTCATCGACAGCCTGAAAGAAAAGGGCTCTGACGTCATTGATGACGCCAAAGAAGCACTCAGTAAGGCCAAAGACGCCACAGAAGAATTGGTCGACAAGGTCAAGGAAACTGCTGGTCCTGCGGTCAAGAAAGCCAAGCAAACCACCACCGAACTGGCGGGCAAAGCCAAAGAATCCGCAAGCAAAGCGAAAGAGTCGGCTGGGCCAATAGTAGAGAAGGCCATCAAGACTACCGGCGAACTCGCAGAGAAAGCCAAGGAAACAGCCACGCCAATTGTGGCCAAAGCGAAGACCACCACCAGTGACATTGCTGCCAAAGCCAAAGAAACCGCCACTCCGGTCGTCAAAATGGCGACGGAGAAAACAGGCGCGCTTTCCGAGAAAACCAAGCAGGCTATGGAAGACAGGAAGAAGAAGCCCACCACCTGGACTAAGGGAGAACCACCGAAACCGGCTTCTGATACTGACACCGATCCTCCGCCCATGGCCGCTTAGCACCCTCCTATCCTGCACACCTCACAATGAAAGAGAGTTGTCTTTATGTACACACTTCCCGACTTGGACTATGACTATTCAGCCCTTGCGCCTCATATCGCACCGGAGATCATGGAGCTTCACCACTCCAAACACCACCAGGCCTATGTCACCGGGGCCAATACCGCTTTGGAGAAGCTTGCGGAGGCCCGTACATCCGGAAACTTCGCAGTGGTCGCCAAACTGGAGAAGGACCTCGCCTTTAATCTCGGCGGGCATATTAACCATTCCATCTTCTGGAAGAATATGTCCCCCTTCGGCGGCGGTGAGCCCACTGGTGTCCTCGCAGATGCCCTCGGCGAGGCTTTCACAGGCTTTGCAGCCTTCCAGAAGCACTTTAACGAGGTTGCGATGACGATCCAGGGTTCTGGATGGTCCATTCTCGCCTGGGATACCCTGGGCGGGCGTCTGGCGATCTATCAGCTCTATGATCAGCAGGCCAATCTTCCAGCCGCTCAAATCCCGCTGCTGCAGTTGGATATGTGGGAGCACGCCTTCTATCTGCAGTACCGCAACGTCAAAGCAGACTACGTTGCTGCCTGGTGGAATGTGGTCAACTGGGAGGATGTGGCTGCCCGCTACGACCGCGCCCGTACTCAAACCGCCGGGCTGCTTTAGTTCCGATTCGCTAACTCTTCATGGAGAGCTAGCATCCTGGTGATCGTCGCATCCCAGGGATACTTCTCTGCGCGTGCACGTGCATTGGCGTGAAGCTTGTCTTGGTCTTCTGTGATGCGGTCAGCCATGCGCAGTACGGCATCCGCCAGGAAGACCGGATCGGGGGACGCCCATTCTGCGCAGCTAGCATCCACGAGTTCTCTGGCCCCTCCCCGATCAGCGGTCACCACAGGAGTCCCGCATGCCAAGGCCTCCAACACCGACAGACCGAAAGTCTCAACCGGGCACACCGACATTGCGATGTCCGCAGCCCGATAAGCCTCGGATAGGGAGGTACGGGCGTCCAGATACCCATGGAAGAAAACCGGTGCCCCACCAGCCAAAGTACGCAGTTCCTCGACGTGGGGACCCGTACCGTAGACATGGAGCTGGATGTCCACCCCGCGCCGATCGAGTTCTACCGCTGTGGCCACAGCCAGATGGGGGGTCTTTTCCCGGGACAGCCTCCCCGACAAAACCAGCTTCAGGCTGGGACTATCGTCGCGTACTCGAACCGCGGGGGTGAACTCTTCGAGATCCACGCCCAAGGGTTGAACCACAAGGTTTGCCCGGGTGTTGATCCACTCCCCTGCGCTGTAACGAGTTGTCACCACCACGCGGTCATAGAGTTTTGCCAGCCTGTTATTGAGTTGATGGACTGCCGATTCAACTTCCAGTTCGAGGAACATGGTTGCTTTGTCATCGAGGCGTTCGTGAGAAATCAGGATCGAACCGACGGTATTCTTCTTCGCCCATTGACCTGCAACTGACATGGTCCACTTGTCAGAAACCTCAACTGTCGTCGGTTCAAAGCGGTCGAGAATATCCTTGACCTTGCCGGTGTTGAGTACCATCCGGTATCCAGTAGTCAGTGCAGGTGAGGCGATGGTTACGACGGTGCCAGCATCGGTTTTCGTCACGGAATCACTGGGACCAGGGATAATCAGCATCCGCTCATGCCCAGCAGCGACGTACCCGCGTCCGATCTTGTCAACAGCCCTTTTCAGCCCGCCTGAAATCGGACCCACGAAATTCGCCAACTGTGCAATACGCATCGCAACCTCCTGCGACTATTCTACGTATGCTAGAGAATCTGGTGGACATGGAGGGTATTAGTCCACCCAGCTTGCCCCATGGGAGTCCCGTACACGACGACAACCCGATCTCCTGGTTCGGCGAATCCCTGGGTGACAAGGGTCTGATCCATCTCAGCCATCATTGTGTCGACCTCATTGGACCCAGAGACGAAGGTTGTCATCCCCCACACGATTTCTAGTTCTGCCTTCGTGGATGGGCGTGGAGTGAAACACAAGATGGGCACCTGTGCCCTCAGACGAGCTAATCGGCGGGCAGTATCTCCGCTCATGGAGAAACCAACGATGTACTTGGTCTGCAGATGGCGAGCCAGCGCACCAGCCCCCCAGGCAACTGCCCCAGGAGTTGTGGAAGGATCCCATTCGATGGCTTCAATATCCCTGAACCCGCCTTCTTCTACCGCACTGATGATGCTAGCCATCGCCGCTACAGACTCAACCGGATAGGCACCCACCGCTGTTTCACCTGACAGCATCACCGCATCGGCCCCTTGCATGACCGCGGTGGCGACATCGGAGGCTTCGGCTCGGGTAGGACGCGGAGCTCCCATCATGGATTCCAGCATCTGTGTGGCAACGATGACCGGCTTGGCTGCAATACGGGCTGCGTAGATGATCCGTTTCTGTGCCAGCGGAACGTCTTCGAAAGGCAGCTCAACACCCAAGTCGCCTCGGGCAACCATAAAGGCGTCGAAAGAGTTGATCACTGCTGTGAGATTCTCCAGAGCCTGCGGTTTTTCTATCTTCGCAATCACCGGTACGCGAACACCAACCTCATCCATAACCGCGTGGACGCCCTTGACGTCATCTCCATTTCTGACAAAGGACAGAGCGACCATGTCGACCCCCTGTGCCAGACCCCACCGCAGATCCTCGACATCCTTGTCAGACATCGCTGGTACGTTGACTGCAACACCAGGAAGATTGATCCCCTTGTGATCTGACAGAACCCCGCCGATTACTACCTCGGTGTGTACTTCAGATCCACGCACCTCCACGGCACGCAAGGTGACATTGCCATCATCGATAAGAATGGGGTCTCCGGGTGACACATCATGGGGCAGACCGGAAAAGGTGGTGGAGCAACGGCTGCGATCACCGAGAATCGGCTGTGTAGTAATGGTAAAACCATCTCCGGGAACAACCGTGATAGGGCCGTTTTCAAACTTGCCGAGACGAATTTTGGGGCCTTGAAGATCGATGAAGACACTGGGGGTCTTCCCGGTGATCTGCGAAGCCTGTTTGAGGTTCACCAAGGTTCGCTCATGGGTGGCTTGATCACCGTGACTCATGTTGATTCGGATGACATTGGCGCCTGCCTCAAGCAGATCCACTAGGACTTCTGTCGATGACGAGACTGGACCAATCGTGACGACTATCTTCGCTCTTCGCACATCACCACGATACGGTATCCCATTGACCAGTACAAGAAACCCCCTGCGGGGTCAGTGGCGGCGAAGGTGGTTCAGGGCGTCGGTGAGGTCTTGGGGATAAGCCGAGGTGAACACCATGTCTTCGCCGGAACGCGGGTGGGTGAATCCTAGCTCTACTGCATGGAGCCACTGTCGGGTCACACCCAGTTCCTGGGCGAAGCTTGGGTCTGCCCCATAGAGCATGTCCCCCACACAGGGATGCCGGATGGCTGCCATGTGAACCCGGATTTGATGGGTACGCCCGGTCTCCAGCCGTACGCAGAGCAGACTGGCTCGGAAGACGGACTCCAGCAGCGAGTAATGAGTGATGGCATTGCGCCCGGATGGGTCAACCATCATCTTCCACTCATCGGTCTTCGAATGAGCGATGGGGGCATCGATGGTGGCTTCATCCGGACTGGGATAACCCTGAACCAGTGTGTGGTAGACCTTGTGGACCTCGCGCGAGGTGAATGCCTGTTTGAGTACGGAATAAGCCAAATCAGACTTGGCAACGACCATGAGTCCAGAGGTTCCGACATCCAGACGTGAGACGATCCCCTTGCGTTCCTCCGGACCGGAAGGGCAGGGCGGAATCCCTAAGGCGGCAAGGTGCCCCACAACGGTGGGTCCTTCCCATCCCAAGCTTGGATGGGCGGCGATCCCTGCTGGTTTGTCGACGACGATCACATCGGCATCATCGTAAACAATCTCCATGCCCTGCACAAAGGTAGGCAGAACCTTGAGAGCTGGGGGGTCATCAATGGTCACTTCGAGCATCGCACCGGCGATGAGGCGATGGGACTTAGCGACCGGCGTACCGTCAACAAGAAGAAGGCCTTCTTCTCCAGCCTGCTCAACCCGGGATCGTGAAATGCCGAAGAGCCTAGCCGCACCCGCATCGGCCCTCATCCCTGCGAGCCCTTCGGGAACGATGGCGATAGGCATTATTCCTGCTTCTGCGCCAATTCCGCAGACTTGCCATCTGCGTGTGAGGATTTGTACTTGTTGCCGGCAAAATCAACCTTCACCACCAAGGTGATTATTACGATCAGGAACGCCGAGGTCGTTAAGAAGATGTCAGCCACGTTAAAGACCGCGAAGTACTTGACTGCGAAGAAGTCGATAACATAGCCTCCAAATGGCGCAGGAGGCTGGGATAGCCGATCAATGAAGTTGCCGAGCACCCCGGCTGTGCCTAGTCCAACTGTGATAGCCCAGATCATGGATTCAACCTTGGGAATCACGAAGATGCTGACAGCCACGAGAACGACCAGCGCGAGGATCGCAAAAACCAGGGTGAAGCTGGTGCCCGTACTGAAGGCTGCTCCTGGATTGCGGTGGAGCTGAAGCTGGAAGAAATCAGAGATGATGGAGACTGGCTGCCCCGGTTCGAGATAGGCAACGGCGAGGGCTTTTGTGATCTGATCCACGATGACTCCGACCACGATGATGGCCAGGATCACCATCAACGGCATGCGCCGACGGATCATGAACGCCGTTCCAAGCGCTGCTTGCAGGCCACGCACATGGTTGCACGAGGAAATGCTTGCAGGCGCGCCTTACCGATGGGCTTCCCGCAGGATTCGCAGACTCCATAGGTTCCCTCGTCGAACAGACGCAAGGCAAGTTCTGATTGCTCGAACATCTCCCGGGCATTGGCAACCAGAGACATCTCCTGGTCTCTTTCGAAATTCGAGGATCCCACATCGGCGGGGTCACGGCCTGCAATATCGGAACCCTGGGTCAACAACTGTGTGAGTTCAGCTTGTGAGGCAAGGTATTTATGCTCGAAGGAGACTGCGTCGTCGTGAAGCTGCGCTCTGACTTCAGCCAGTTCCTGCTGGGTCCACGGCTCTTCCCCTTCTGCCACTGGAATGGTAATTTCGGCAGGTGGTACTGCTGTGTCTTTTGGCTTAGTCGCCACGAAAACCTCCTTGCCCGCGGGCGTTGTTTCGTACGGATATGGTAGCGGTCCCCATCCCCAAAGGAAAATCTTAGCCCTCAAGCAGGGCATCGAGGCGAGGAGTCGCGCTGCTGGACTCGGTTCCCCACTCACTTGGGGGCCTGGCTGCTGCGGCGAGCAGATCAGGCATATCTTCCGGTGCGAACTGCGAGGAATCCAAGCGCTCGATTTGAGACTTGAGATACCCCGTCATCGTCGAACGGAAGCTCTTCTCATAGGTCCGCAGCCTCTCCACCTTCGCGAAGAGAAGATCGCGCTCATTCTCAAGAGCCCCAAAGACCTCCAAGCGCCGTGCGGCGATCTCAGAGTCAATGGTTGCTGCACGCTGCTGGGCCTCTTGAACCAGCCTCTCGGCATTGGTACGAGCTTCGCGGTCGATGCGATTTGCCCGCTCCTGCGCTTCTGCAGTCATCTGTGCGGCAGAATCTGTGGCCTTGCGCAGCATCTCTTCTGCGGAGAACTGTGCTTCGGACTTCACCTGTGTCGCATGGGCATCAGCTTCGGTCTTCACACGATTCACATAGGCATCAGCCTGTTCACGGATGATCTTGATCTCGTCTTCGATGACAGCCTTGCGCTTCGTTGCCTCGGCGGTGGCTTCGCTCACCAGGTTGTCTGCCTGCTCCGTTGCCAGTTGGACCAGCCGTACGACTGCTGAACTGGCTTCAGGTGACGTTGTCACCGCCATCGGTGTCGCGTCACCTGTCTTCTCCAAGCTGGCAGACATTAACTGCTCAAGTTGCTCGCGCAGTGCTGTGTTCTCACCGGTCAGGCGCATCAATTGTTCTGGTGCAGCGCCGCCTCGTTGGAGTTCTGCTAGATGATGCCTGGCTTCTGCTAATGCAGATTTTGTTTCGGCTAGCTGATGACGCAGAGCCTCGATCTCGCGGACCATTGCCTCACTAGGCGGCCCACTCGAAGGTCCAGCCTGCGAACGCGAGCGATCAAGTTCGGTTTGAAGGCGGGCGATTTGGGTTTTGTAGCCGTTGCGGTCTTCTTGCAAGCGAGAAATCTGGTAACGAAGACCCTCGATTTCTTGGTCATTTCCTCCAGAACTTGGTGTTTCAGTGGCTTGCTTTCGAAGGGCCTCATTCTCTTCGGTGAGAACTCCGATTGCTTCTTCTACTTTGTCAACGAAGATATCGACGTCAGTGACCTCATATCCGTTGCGGCGAGACATATGAAATCTTGTCTTGCGCACCTCGTCGAGAGTCAATGTCATGTCGTTAGACCTTTCACCCGCAGAAAAACAATCCTGAGAAAATGATGAGTATGGCTAGGTTACCGCACGGGAACCAAATGCTCAATCCAGTATAGTCACCCTATCAGTCCTCACAGCCTCACCTACTAAAAAAACACCCATTGCACGATGTAGAAACATAGAATGACAAGTAGGAAGAGGACCAAAAAGGCCATATCCAACCCTATATTGCCGAGTCTCAATGGTTTGATGAACTTTCTGAGAAATCGTAAGGGAGGGTCGGTGAGCGTGAAGACAAATTCCGCTAGAAGCAAACCCAATCCCTTGGGTTTCCAGTGAGGGATCAGCATCTGAACCCAGGACAGAATCGCCCGAGAAATGAGAACCCACTGATAGAAGGTGAGGATTCCAATAAGTATCCAACCGATCGTTGTCATATCACTCGGAGAGGTTATGGATCTCGGAAATCTGATCCTTGTCAGATTCTGAGAAGTACACAGACGCGGGGATGAGAATGAACACTCGAGGTGTGATTCTCTCGAGTTTTCCTTCGGTGACGAATGCCATACCGGAGGCAAAATCGATGAGCTTCTGTGCCTGCTTCTGATCCGTGGTGGACATATTCAGAATGATCGGAACACCCTCTTTGTAGCTCTCGCCGATTTTGGCTGCTTCAGCGAAGGAGTACGGGCGTACGTGCACGATCTGGCTGATCGAGATGGAACGACTTGGTGTGCTACGACGATGCTGGTCGATGGGGGTCACCGTACCCTGATGAACCACCGCAGGACGCTCGCGTACGACAGACTTCACTGGCGGCGCTTCGACGATATCTGTGGGCTCTTCGCCCGTATCGTCGAACTCAGGATCAAAGTCATCCTCATCACTCTTAGCACTAGGACCAAGAATAAAGGCCGCAACCTTACTTAAACGGTCAGCCATACCACACTCCTAAAACTCCTAGTTTGAGGCTACCGCATTTGTTTGCCCCTGAGCCCGCCGACGCGCCCGAACGGCGGTGACAGGAGACAACCGGTCATCCTGCCGCAGGCAGGACCCCCGGCGGCCAGAGTATGGACTGAAAAAGGAAAGATTTACCACAGACCCTACGTTGGCCGCCGGGGGTCCTGCCTGACGGCAGGATGACCGGGGGGCGGGTCGGTGGCTCAGGTCCCCGTGTTAGGTCTTGAGCCAGATGATGCCGGCTTGGCGGCCTGGGTGGCCTTGGTCTCGGCGGTGGGAGAAGAACTGGGGGTTGCAGCGTGTGCAGGGGTCGAGGCGGGTTACGGTGACACCATGGGAGGTGAGGATGGATTCGGCTCCTGCACCTAGATCAATGGCGGGGGTTCCTTGCCAGGACTGGGCTTTGCTGGCTCGCAGGACCGCCCAGGCATCTTCAGCCATCTCACGCGGCACCTCGTAGCATCCTGCGCAGATATGCGGGCCCACCCATGCGTGGATATTCTTTGCCCCGTTGGCAGTCATCTCTGCGATCCCCTGTTGGAGCACTCCGGCGAGCAGCCCGACGCGGCCTGCGTGCACGGCTCCGATCACCTGAGCCTGCGTATCAGCTAAAAGTACGGGAATGCAGTCGGCGACTCGAATCACCAGCGCCACACCGGGGGTTGTGGCCACCATCGCATCTGCTTCACCAGTGTGATGACAGCCATGCTCGTCATCGATACCGCTGAGATCGACCTGCTCAACATTGGTCCCATGGACTTGCTCACAGAAAGCTAGCTGATCACAGTCAACAAAGGAGCGCAGAGCCGCAATATTATGAGCGAATTCTTCCTCCGACTCACAACTCAGATCAAAGGAATCATTCGGCAGAAACTCTGAAGGATACTCCCGGTCAGTAAAGGCGACACCAACGCCGTTATTATCAGCCGGGGCTATGAATGTTGAGAAGCTCATGTGAAGAAGTCAGGGAGTTCGATGCCGCCTTCATCCTCGATGCGTTTGCGCGGTTTCTTCACCGGCTCACGAGGCGGAGGTGATTCGACGACGCCCTGAAGAATAGGTTCGCTCAAATCAATCGACGGACGTGTGAAACTGGGCCTTGGCATGGAACGCGGCCGGCTGGGAACACCGTCAAAGCCGGCTGCGATGACTGTGACTCGTACTTCATCTCCCAGAGCATCGTCGATGACCGTACCCCAGATGATGTTGGCATCTTCGGCAGCAGATTCCTGGATGAGGTTAGCTGCGGCTGAGACCTCATGGAGAAGCAGATCAGAACCGGCAGCAATGGAGAGAAGTACGCCTCTGGCACCATCAATGCTGGACTCCAGCAGAGGCGATGAAATGGCCATCTCGGCAGCAACGCGCGCACGATCCTCGCCGCGAGCAGAGCCGATACCCATCAGAGCCGAACCTGTATTGGACATGACTGCCTTCACATCGGCGAAGTCCACATTCACTGTTCCTGGGGTGGTGATCAACTCAGAGATACCTGCGACACCTTGCATGAGCACCTGATCAGCCTGCTTAAAGGCATCCAGGACCGATACTCGGGTGTCAGCCATTTCAAGGAGCTTGTCATTCGGGATGACGATCAAGGTGTCAACCTCGTCACGCAGAGATGTGATCCCCTCTTCGGCACGCTGCGAACGGCTGCGGCCTTCAAAACTGAACGGACGTGTCACGACACCGACTGTGAGCGCTCCCAGGGAACGTGCGATCCGTGCCACGATGGGTGCACCGCCTGTACCCGTTCCGCCGCCTTCACCAGCAGCAACAAAGACCATGTCAGCACCGCGAAGTGCTTCTTCGATGTCTTCGGCGTGATCTTCGGCAGCCTGACGGCCTTTCTCGGGGTCGGCTCCGGTGCCTAAACCTCTGGTGAGATTGCGCCCGATATCGAGTTTCACGTCAGCGTCGGACATCAGGAGTGCCTGGGCATCTGTGTTCACCGCGATAAACTCAACGCCGCGCAATTCTTCCTCAATCATGCGATTGACCGAATTAACGCCTCCCCCGCCGACACCGACAACTTTGATGATCGCTAGATAGTTTTGTGATGCGCTCGTCACCAGTCGGCCTGCTCTCATAGTAGAACTCTTGCTTGGAGCCAATTTACGAGATACCGCCATAGACTTCCACAACCGCGGGCGCGACTCGCCGTACCCTCAAGTATGACTTCAGACTTTTCACTGTTTCTCATCGGGTTGCTGGATGAGCCGGTGAACTCACGTCATAATAGTTCGCTTTGACGTTGATCAGAGCGACGATCACTTCTGCTTTCAGATCAGATTCCTCCGAACTGCCCCACAGTATCTGAGCTCCGTTAGTCAAGTAAATCGTGAACGTGTCAGGAGTTGCCGCTGTCATCGATGTCATCACCGCCAAAATCGGCTCGGGCAGAGCCATGGAGATCACTGCTGCATCAGCCATGAGGCGCTCGATCATCGGCGCACTTGTGGTGGAAATGCTCACGATAGGCAGGTCTGGAGGGGCTGAATCCAGCGTGAGATATCCCTTTCCTACCGCATCAACGAGGATGAAACTAGAATCACGTAAGAGCACATAGACAGGTTGGCGTTCGGTTACTGTAATACGGATAGTTCCGGACAGAACACGGGTGATTTCGGCCTTCGCGACGATGGGGACTTCCTCGACGCGCTCCTTAATGGCTTGGACATCCAAGGTTGCCAGGGGTGTTCTCAAGGGCACATTTGCTGCGGCGATAATCTCCTGAGTATTACCTTGCGTAATCCCAAAAACCTCCACCGAGCGTGAGATGAACACTGGTGAAAACCATATAAGCCACACCCCCGAACCAACCAGCACAACCGCTAAAACTGCTGCTCCAATGCGTATTAGACGCCGCCGGGTTTGACGGCGATGCCGGGCTTTGATGGCTGAGGTTGCGTCTGAAACGCGTGAGGCTGGCATCATAGCCCCAATCTGGCAAGAAGAAGCGGACCGATTGTTGTGACAGACCCTGCTCCGACGGTGAGAATGAGATCACCGGGGCGTCCTAGGTTCGCCAGGTAAGCCGGAGCATCGCTGAAGTCGGGAACATAGTGAATGACCCCGCCGTGAGCCTCCACTGATTCTGCAACTAGTTTTCCGGTCACTCCAGGGATGGGATCTTCGCGTGCAGGATAGATATCCAACACAACTACCTCGTCAGCAGCCGCTAAAGCCTGGCCAAATTCATCGGCAAAAGCCAGAGTACGAGAGAACAAATGGGGTTGGAAGCACACGATCACCCGGCCCTCGCCGCAGACTAACCGAGCTGCGGCAATGGTGGCTCGCACCTCAGTGGGATGGTGGGCATAGTCATCAATGACGGTGATCTGCTGGGATTCCCCGAGGACTTGGAAGCGCCGTGCCGTACCTCCAAAGGAAGCCAAGCCAGTTAAGAATTGCTCGGCATCTGCCCCCAGCAGGTGGCCCACACAGTACGCCGCCGTCGCATTATATAGGTTATGGACTCCGGGCACACCTAATTGCAGAGTATAGGTTTTCCCCTCATGGTTCAGGGATGCTTGCCGAGCCCCGAGATCGATGTTCGTCAGCCGAACGTCATTGTCGGGTGAACTGCCATAGGAGATCACCGTACGACCCTGCTCACGAAGATAGGTGCCCAATCGCGCAGCCCCAGGATCATCACCATGAAGGATAACCGTGCCGACCGTCTTGCCGGTGGCGAACTGGGTGAACCCTTCGACATAGCGTTCTAGGGTGCCCCAATTGTCGCTGTGGTCGACCTCGATTCCGGTGATGACTGCGATCGTGGTCGGATACTGTCGAAAGGATCCATCAGATTCATCGGCTTCGAGGATGAACACTGATCCGGTGCCGATGTGGGCCCCCAGCCCGGTGGCGAGAACCGTACCTCCGATGACGTACGAGGGGTCCTGGCCAGCCTCGGTCAATCCAGCCACACACATCGCAGTTGTCGTGGTCTTACCGTGGGTACCTGCAATCGAGACAACCTCGCTGCCTTGGATGAGGCTTGCCAGTGCCAAGCTACGGTGCAGGATCGGTAGTCCCAGACGATGAGCTTCGACGAGCTCAACATTGTCGGCGCGAATGGCGCTGGAAACTACGACAGCATCGGCTCCTGACAGATGAGCAGCATCGTGGCCGACCCATACTTCGGCCCCGGCCGCCCGGAGATCTTCCAGGATGACGGAGTCTGCTTGATCAGACCCTGAGACCCTCAAACCGCGGGCTAGGTAGCCTGCGGCAATTCCGCTCATACCGGCCCCGCCGATGGCGATGAAGTGCACATGGCTCATCGTGGACAGCGCAGGGATCTCAACGGGATCAATCAGCGGCATAACTCCCCCTTGCTGAGTTCAGGGTGTATTGTGCGACCAATTGTGCCGAGTCGGCGGGCATGACATCCTTAGCGGCGGAACTCATCGCTTCCAAGGTTGATTCATCGTCGAAGAGGCGGACTACTTCCTCGACGAGTCTGGTCTTGTCGAGGTCGCAATCCGCGATGAGGATTCCTCCCCCAGCTTCCACTACACCGGCTGCATTCTTAGCCTGCTCGCCATTGCCGTGAGGAAGGGGAACAAAAATCGCAGGAAGGCCAATCAGAGCTACCTCGGTCACTGTTGCCGCGCCCGATCTAGCCAGCATTAAGTCCGCTGCAGCATAGGCTGTCTCCATGTGCTCAACATAGGGAACACGGTGATAGGTTGGCGGCGGAGAGTCAGGAACTGACTCCTCGAAGTTCTTCTTCCCTGTGACGTGGAGAACACTGATCCCGGCATCGCTTAAGGGTTCCAGAGCACCGGTGATTGCTTCATTGAGTCGGCGGGCACCTTGTGAACCGCCTGAAACTAACAGAACCTTGGCATCCTCATCCAGCCCAAATGAACGCCGTGACTGTGTGCGTACTTCTGCCCGATCCAGGTGTGCCACCTCCTGGTGCACCGGCATCCCGGTCACTATCTGGTTGGGTAAACCCGTATTGGCGAAGGTCACACAGACAACTGCTGCGAACTGTGCGGCAATGCGATTGGCCAAACCAGGAACGGCGTTAGCCTCATGGACAACGCAGGGAATCTTCATCCGCCAGGCAGCGAGTACGACAGGCAGACTCGCGTACCCGCCGAAACCGACAACCGCATCAGCGGCAGTCTCCCGCAGAATAGCTTTGGCCTGCGAAACTGCTTTGGCGATCCTGAAAGGTAAGGTGACCAATGCGCCAGAAAACTCACGCGGAAGGGGCACAGGGTCAACCAGGCGAAGCTCATAGCCTGCTTCGGGCACCACAGTCGTCTCAAGACCAGCCTGAGTTCCCACACAGGTCAGTTCGATCCCCGGCTCAAGTTCGCGCAGAGCTTCAGCTGTGGCAAGCATGGGAGAGATATGACCGGTTGTCCCTCCCCCGGCTAAGACAACTCTCATCTGTTTGCTCTCACGATAGTTGCCACACGAGGTTTATGTTTGCGAGAAGCAAGAAGTTTCTGTGCTGCGGGTTCCCGGCGTGCACACCCTGCCAGCAGCCCCAAGGCAAATAGATTCGCCATCAGCGATGAACCACCATAGGAAATCATGGGAAGCGTAATACCCATCACAGGGATGAGTCTGGTCGCCACAGCGATATTCGCAAAGGCCTGAACCGTAAACCACGCAACGACTCCCACCGCAAGCAGACGGGAAAACGAGCTGGTGGATTTCATTGCTATGCGAATACCGGCGTATGCCAGGCATCCAAATAACAGGATCACTCCCAGCGTACCCATCAGGCCTAGCTCTTCGCCGATGATGGCAAAGATGTAGTCATTGTGGGCTTCCATCAACAGACCCCATTTTTGTCGGGACGAACCAAGTCCTTGTCCGAACCAACCCCCTGATGCCAAGGCGTAAATTCCTCTCCGAGCCTGGAGGTTGGATCCCAGCACGTCTTCTTCTGGGTTCATGAAAGCCCAAATCCGTCTCATTCGGTAAGGCTGAAGAACAATGAGGATCACCACGGCGGCGATAGCGGCGGTGAGTATGCCAAACAAGAGCCTCCATGGGGCTCCGGCACCCACAAGTACGAGAATGACGATCGCCATCATGATCATCGCTGTCCCTTGATCCTTCTGGATGACCACCAAGCCGATGATCGTGAAGCTCAGGACGATGAATACTGTCCATTGCCGTATGTCAGTCAGGATTTTCCCGCGGCGCGCCAGGTCATTGGCGCCCCAGAGAATGATGGCAAGCTTGGCGAACTCGCTGGGCTGGAACTGGGTCCACGACGGACCGAAGGATAACCAGTTCTGATTGCCAGCCTGCTCGACACCCAAGCCGGTGAACGTTGCCAACAGCAGCAACAAGGCCAGGATGATGGCAGGCCACGTCATGAAGCGCATGAATTTCTCGGGGAGTAAGGACAGAATCCAGGCCCCTGCGACTCCGATGACCGCAAAGATGATCTGCCTCTTGCCGAAATAGAAGGGGTCTTCCATTTCCACAGCGGCCACCACAGATGAGGAGGAGATCACCATGAGCAGGCCAAGGCATAGCAAGACAGCAGATGTCGCAACCACGAGGCGATAATCAAAGAGCGGGTGATCCGAAGCGGCCCTCAAGAGGTTCCTCTTGGGTAAGCTCTGGTCAGGTTGGTCTGAAGCAGTGTTGTCAGTCATTTTCCCTCCTTGTGCATATAATGACGTACGGCCATGGCGAACCAATCACCGCGATCTGCATAGTCTGTGTAGATGTCCTGCGATGCGCAGGCGGGAGCCAACAGTACGGTATCTCCGCGGTCAGCGAATCGCGCTGCCTGGGCAACGACTTCCATCATTACCGATGGTTCGCCGGACTCAAAGCTGACCACAGGAATGTGAGGTGCTTGACTGGCAAAGGCTTGTTCTAGCAGGCCCCGGTCGCGTCCGATGAGAACAGCAGCCTTGATCCGTGAGGCGTGTGCGCGTACCAACTCTTCGAAGACAGCACCCTTGGCTAATCCCCCTGCGATCCACACAACTGAATCGAAGCCTGTCAGGCCGCAGGATGCTGCATGCGGATTGGTGGCTTTTGAATCATCGACCCATGTCACGCCGTCATGCTCGGCGATGATCGCAACCCGATGCGGACCCATTTCATAGTTGCGCAGTCCTTCACGGACATCGTTGACGGACACACCGAATGACCGCGCTAAACTGGCTGCTGCCAAAGCATTAGCGACCATGGGCGGAGCCTGGTTCGGCAGTTCTGAAATAGGCATGATTTCTAGAGCAGAGTCACGCCTTTGCGGAATAAAGGCTCGATCGACCAGCACGTCATCAACCACTCCGAGCATCGACATCCCTGGGATTCCGAGGGTGAAACCGATGGCTCTGGCTCCTTCACACACATCAGCGTCAACAACCATCTGTTCAGTACGAGGGTCCTCGACGTTATAGACGCACGAGAAGATCGCCTGGTGATAGATACGGGCCTTATCAGCGCAATAAGCCTCAAAAGCGGATGGTTTGAGTTCGGCGTACCATTCCATGTGGTCCGGGTCGACATTCAGCACAGCCGCTGAATGCAGCGCCATCGAGTGTGTCCAATGAAGCTGGAAGCTGGACAGTTCAACAGCCAGACAATCGTAGGCAAGCTCATCTAGGACAGTTTCCAAGATGGGGCGCCCGACGTTTCCGACAGCCGACACCGTGAGCCCTGCAGCCTTTAGGATGGATTCAAGCATGGTTACCGTAGTGGTCTTGCCGTTGGTGCCGGTGATTCCCAGCCACGGTACGACCCGATCCGGCATCTGCAGCCTGAAAGCCAGTTCAACATCTCCCCAGATCGGAATCCCGCGAGTTGTGGCGTGGGTATACAGCGGCACCTGGGGGTTCCAGCCCGGAGAAGCCATGACAAGATCGCATTGTTGCGGGAGCACAGCCGTTGCACCAGAACCCAGCCGTACTGTTGCTCCAAGTATTTCTAGAACCTTAGCTTTGTCCTGAGCAGCTTCTGTGTCAGCTTCATCGAGTACGGTCACCTGCGCGCCGTACTGGAGCAGCGCGTCGGCGGCGGAATACCCAGTCGCACCGATCCCGGCAACGGTCACATGAACCTGCGACCAGTCGGAGAGTCGGTTTGCCTGGTTCAGCCAGTCGATCACAGCACCACCACCCATTCAGCGTAGAAGAGTCCAACCCCTGCGATCACTGACAAGCCTGCGATAATCCAGAATCTGACGACCACCGTCATTTCATCCCAGCCGAGCATCTCGAAGTGGTGATGCAGCGGAGCCATGCGTAGCAGTCGTCTCCCCTTGGTCAGTTTGAAGAAACTCACCTGTGCCATCACCGAGACCGCTTCAAGAACAAACAACAAGCCGATGACGACAACCAGGAGTTCAGTTCGGGTCATGATTGCCATCCCCGCCACTGCACCGCCGATGGCAAGGGAACCGGTGTCGCCCAAGAAGATCTTGGCGGGGCGTGCATTCCACCACAGGAAGCCGAAGAGACCTCCGGCTAGAGCGAAGGCAATGGTGGCGAGATCACCGGGATTTCGTACGTTGTAACATGCGTTTACCGCAACCTCTTCATAGCCGCAATACTGGTTTGCCTGCCAGACGTTGACCAGAGCGTACGCAATGAAAACCATCGTCGCTGCACCGGTGAGCAGTCCATCCAGCCCATCGGTGAGGTTGGTGCCGTTGGAGAAACCGCAGATGAGGAAGACCATCCAGATGACTGCGACGACGACGGGAAGTGCTAACCATGGAATATCACGCAGGAAGGAGAGATAGTTCGTCGCCGGGGTCACACCGCGGCCATCAGGAAATTGCAGAGACAGTACGGCAAAGGCGATGGCGATGACCGCTTGCATCGAGAACTTGGCCACAGCCCCGAGTCCGAGCGAACGGGCATTGGAGATTTTCAGCCAATCGTCAATGAAACCGATGATTCCCATGCCGAGAACCAGCCCCAGCAGGAGCAAACCTGATGCCGAGACTGAACTCCACATGAACAGATGGGCGGCACCGTAGCCGAGGAAGACACCAATCAGCAGAATCACGCCACCCATGGTGGGAGTACCACGCTTGACAGTGTGTGTGGTCGGTCCGTCATTTCGGACGAACTGGCCGTAGTGCTTCTTCTCCAGGAACATGATCCAGAACCTGGTGCCCACCAGGGTGACTAGCAGAGATACACCACCAGCGGTCAGCCAGTTCAGCATGAGATTACCTCTCTTACACTCCAGTACAACCCGCATCGACCGATCGGTGGATGCGGGTTTGTGTGAACCTGAATCCTTAGATTCAGGTGAAGTGTAGCGGAAAGCCGCATGCGATCCATGGACATCACCACCGTATTGGCAGATCTGGAGATTGGGTTGTTGACGGAGAAATAGCGTACCTGGGCAGCGCAACAGTCATGATGTCGCGAACCACAGGTGCAGCCGAAGACGTACCTGTGCTGCCGCTGGCTGGGTAGCGCATGACAACATAGGTGATGAGTTGGGGGTCTTCAATGGGTGCAATTCCAGCGTAGGAGATCACATATCCACCGCCCCTGTAACAGCCGCACTTCGGGTTGACGACTTCGGCGGTCCCAGACTTTCCTCCGGTACGGAACCCAGCGATATCAAAAGAGTTGGAGTTGTATTCCACGACGGCCTCCATCATGGACATCACCATTTCTGATGCTTCAGGTGAGATGACTTGGCGAACTTCGGGAGCTTCAATCTCGATCGGACGGCCATCGGCTGTGGTCGCTGACTTGATGATCCTCGGTGAGACATAGACACCCTTATTGGCGATGGCAGCTAGTGCCGCTGCTTCCTGCAGAGCGGTCACAGTCAGGCCTTGACCGAAGGCAATGTTATCCCGGGTCTGGTCAGTCATCGTCCCATCCGGAATCCAACCCTCTTCCTCGCCTGGCAGTCCAATCCCAGTTGCTGATCCCAGTCCAAAGGCTGCGAGATAGGACGCGAAAGTCTCCTTAGACATCTGACGCGACATCAGGATCGTACCGATATTCGAGGACTGTGCAAGAACACCTGCAGCAGTGAGATGCAAGGTATCGTGACGGAAAGCATCATAGATCGTTGAGTCTCCGGAGTTGATGCTTCCCGGAACAATGACATGGGTTTTCGGTGTGATGATGCCTTGATCCACCAGGGCTGCCAGGGTGAGTACTTTTTCTACCGAACCTGGCTCATAGGGACCCATGACGATGGGGTTTCCCAGGACCTCATTGGTGGCATTCGACAGGTCATTGGGATCGAAGGTCGGATAGGACGACATCGCCAATACCTCTCCAGAGACAGACATGGTAATAGCCATCCCGGATGCCGAACCACTCTTTATCACAGCAGCAGCGAGGCGCTGATCCTGCATGTATTGCAGACCGAGATCAAGGGTGAGTTGGTAGGAGATCCCTTCTGTGGGCTCTTGGACAATCGAGGTACCGATCGGAATCCTTCCGTACGGGCTCGACTCAAAGATTTCTTGGCCATCCACCCCGGATAGTTCAGCATTCAGATATTGTTCCAGTCCTCCACCGCCGGTCCAGGGATACTTCCCTGACTCTTCGAGTTCATCCGAATAGGTCATGTATCCCACAACATTGGCCGCGAGGGTCCCGTTGGGATAGTTACGTACTGGTGCTTGCTCACGGAAGAGTC
>WQYJ01000012.1 GCA_009781325.1 Propionibacteriaceae bacterium
GGAGTTAGGCATGGGATCAGGTGCGTGGGTGATTGGTGTATCCAAGGGCACAGAGCTGGTTGCAGCAGTACCCTTGTATCATATCGAGGAAGAACCCAATGATGCCTATCATATTCAGGAGGTTCTGGGCTTTTCCAGACCAGCCACTCACCCTCTTCTCGTTGGGAACCATCGAGGTTACGAAAGCGGTGTAGTTTATAACCCTGACTATCCTGAAGCCCTTCCCCTACTCATAGATGCAATACGAATTGAAACGGAAAGAGTGGGGACAGACGTCGCATGGTGGCCATACTTAACAGAAGCCGCCGTAATACTTCTGCATCCTCATTGCCCAGGTCTACTGGGCCTACTTGACATTAGCGCCGACTACCTTTTGCCTGCAGGGGACTTCTCAGCTTTCCTACTCGGCTTAACTAGAGCCCAGCGAGGGAAGATAAGGCGTGACCGCAGACTGTTCGAAGACTCTGGACTTATGGTCTATCGAGGTGTTCCAGAACCATTCCTTCCAGACATCGCACATCTCGTAGCTGAAGTTGAGTCTCACCACAATAATTTGATGGACCCTGCTAGTTTATTACCGTGGCTGGAGGCGCAACTACTAGTGATCGGCGATCAGGCGTTAGCGGTAGTGAGTCGTAACCACGACAATCCTGTTGCTTGCGCTCTTCTGTATCGATCTGAAAACCAAGTTGTCGTTCGGATGGCAGGCTTAGATTATCAGCGCACTGGCACTGCTGGGGAGTATTTTGAAACCACACTTTATCAGGGAATTGAATGGGCACTTGACCAGGGTATTAGGCAATTGTCCCTTGGCACAGGTACCTTACAAGCAAAATCCTACAGAGGCGCTCGATTGTCACCACGTTGGGCTCTTCAAGTGGCAGGAACTCCCTTAGTAGATCACATAGGCAACAACACGCGCTTAGACAAAATCTGTAAACGCGAAAGGGTGCCGTCGAGCTCTGTAGAATCTGTTCTAGTCAATGTTGGGTGACACACGAGTTAGCTTCGTGACCACCTGAAGCGCGCCCAGTCATTTAGTACGCTACCTCTTCGATGGATGTTGAATCACAGTTAACAAACCCTTAACCAATACGGGTTTGTGCCGCTGCTTTGTTGCGTGATTTCACTGGGAATAATAGGATCAGCGAAATGACACTCTCAAAACCGAGCGCATTTGGATGAATGGTTATACTCTTGTTTCAACAGTGTTGGTAGGCTCCCAACAGCATCTATCCATAGTGGTTGGGTTCACTTCGATAGAATGGGGAGTTGTGGAGGCTGCTGCAGCTATTCAAGGTCTATCGGTTGACTACCACTTAGCTAGGACTGTGATCCTGTCATTTGTCGGTCCAGGTGAGTGCAGCTTTTCTGGCACGGTTGCTGTAACTATCACTCAGCATTGGCAGGATCAGCCTACTGGCGCACCTTATGTGGGCCGTACGTTCCCTGATGATGATAGCGGAGAACTCACCCAGGAAACAGGGAACGCGGAGTGATGCGTACCCAGAGTCTGGCGAGTCCCACCTTACCGGTGAGCAAGCTGGCCTTAGCCCTATTGACTTCATTCCAGTACGCTTCCACGACCTGCTGATTCGGCGGCATTGAGGAGAACATGGCTCGGTCAGTTGTTGTGACCAAGGCGTTGATCGCAGCCAAATTCATCGCCGTGGCTTGCTGAAGACGCGTCATATTTTCTGGCGCACTCACTCCTAGGTCACGAGCGCGATCCAGGACTTCCTTCCAGCCTCCGGCAATTCTTCGGGCATGGCTACCTCGACTGAATCTCCACCAGGCTCGCATTGACTTCGCACCCACGAGAGCCCCAAGAAGCAGAGCGAAACCTGCCAGGACTCCAACCATCGTCAGGCTGATCTTGAGCCACAGCGGGATAATTGCGTCCTCGCCTTGGTTGTCGGCTTTGCCGGTCTGCACTTGGGTATCAAGGCCGGTGATGTCATCTGGAGGAGGCTGAGGCTGACCTTGGAGAATCTCGGGCATGGTCTCTGCGTCACGATTTTCTTCTGGTTCGGGCGGCTCAGGAGCTTGATCTCTGGGTGGAATGAAAAACTGTGGTGGAATGGCAATCCATCCGTTGATGGTGTTGATCTCCACCCAGATCGTCACATCTTTGCCGAGGATGGCTGTTCCGGTCGTCGGCATCTGAGCTCCGAAGACTACTCGTGTTGGGAAACCAATCCGATTAGCGGCTAGGGCAAAGAGCGCGGCATAGTGTTCATCGCTGCCTGCATAGGCTGGCAGGGTCGCCAGGAAAGCTTTCAACCTGTCCTGGCCATGACCGGGGGTGTAGTGAGACTCATCTTCTCGGGTCGTACCGTCTGTCCACCCACCGTCGCGGAACCCGGCGGCCATGTACTTGACTTGATCCCAGGGGGAAATATTTCCGCCGCCGAGGTTGGCGATATTCGCAGACAAGAACTCGGTGTTGTTATCGGAGACAAGACTGGATCCGGCAGGGTCGAGTGCAGAGTCATCGGAATAGACCGGCATCGCAATACTTGAAATGTGAACGACATCACCGGGGCGGAAATGGTCCAGCAGCAGACCTTGGCCCTTCCTCCCATCGTAGGCAATCGCCTGTTGGTGCCCGTAGGCATTCTCCCCTTCAAAGGTAATTGACGTGGCGTAGCCCAGACTGGGGACCCAGATATTCAACGGGGCTTGTCTGGCATAGACGTTACTCATGGTGATGGAGAGGTCCACTGGTTCGCCGGGTAGTGCTGCACCCTGGACAACCGCGGGAATCGTTGTCCCTACGCGGCGGAAGCCGGAAGAACTGGCACCCCAGACCAATCCATCGTAGGAATCAAGCACAGCGAACCTGATGAGGGAATTGGGTGCAGCCCCCTCAATTTTCATGAGTTCTTTGTCGTAGTAGTAGACATCTGTCAGGGCAACTGAGGAAAACTTTCTGAAGGTTGACATCGGTGAGGGATACTGGCTGAGATCGACAGGAATATCGATGAAGTCGCGGATCAGTTCACGCGGCGGTGAAACACCTGGAAGGAAGGGCCCTGCAAGACCAGCAATCAAACTGGCTGCGATGAGAATCCCTGCTCCTGAGGCAATGCGGGCGATGCGGAATGATGAGGCAGGATGCTTATGGCGGCTGCCGACGAATGCGCGGTACGACAACCACCCCATCACTAGTGCAATCCAGACTAGGGCTTGAAGGATCAAACCGGGCACCGGATCTGCGCCCATCGCGATAACCAGAATGAACAGCAAGGCCAGCGGAATCAGCGGTACAGCAGTCCATCGGAACCTTAGCGCCAGAGCGAAAGAACAGGAAGCAGCGACGAGTCCAAGTAAGAGCGGAAGGACCAGGAAGGCACCTTGTCCTTGCACCGGTGCCGTTGTTGTCAGCAATTCCTTCCACCCAAAGATCGCCAAGTGGCCAAGTTCCTGGAAGGTTGCCAGACTCGGAATGACTCCAAGGATGAGATTCTGCCGTACGACTACTGGTCCACCTAGGACAAAGAACACCAGCGAAGCACCAAGAACGCTGAGGGTCCAGTGTCCTTTGGCTGCATAAACACCGAAGGCAGCGAGGATACCTATCGCCAATCCAATCCCGGCGATCCAGAGATAGAAAAGTGAATCAAAGGTTGTGCGGAAGCCAGCAAAGCAAACCATTGCGATGGCGAGGATAAACCCCGCCTCGATGAGCTTTCTGGAGTCGGGAAGGAATCTGGCAAATCCAATAGCCGTATCTGTATTCAAGGCTCGTGATGTCGTCACCTGCTGGACGGCGTTCATAGGCTCCCCCCTGAAATTGCTCTGGGTAGGTCTTCTAAGGAACCAACAGTCAGCGCTATGAATCCGCTGGTGGATCTCATCGATATTTTCTCGCCCAGGGAGGTACAGATCACGAGCATTCGAGCCGTATACGGTAAGGTCGAGCATCCTCGTTGCAGGGCTTCGAATCCCACCTTGCTTCCAGTGACCAGGACAACAAAGGAGGCATCTCCGGCTTCACGGACTACCCTCTCAAATTCGGACTCGAGGGATCGTGAACCCCATTCTGCTCGGGAATAGGTATCCAGAGCATAGTTGGATTTCGGGCGGACCACAGTATTGTCTCCGCACAGGATTGTGAGATCCATGTCGTCCATAACTGTGCGTACGGACACCGATGCAGCACAGGACATCGACAGTTCGAACTCTTCCTCGCTGGAGTAATGACTGGCCTCCAGATCGGAAATTACTGCGATATGGCTCTTGCGGGTATCCAGGAATTGGCGAACCATGAAGAGGTCTTTACCACTCATGGCAGACAGCCGCGCCGTCGACTTCCAGTGAATATGACGTCGATCATCGCCTGGTACATAGTCGCGCAAGGAATGGAAGGCAAGATCTGAATTAGACACCTCGAGTGTCGATTGCCCCTCAAGGTCACGCAGCAACCCGTTGCCAAGTTCATCCAAAGCCACGATCTTCGGGTGAACGAACAATTCCTGGGTATCGGTCCAGGCAACTTCTCGTCGAACCATCCCCCAGGGATCTGATCGGTAGGTCATCACTGGGCCTACCGTGATGACGCCGCGTACTGCGGTGGCAATGGTCACAATGTCGTCGAAGGATTCCTCATTGCCCAGGGCAGGGGTAGTACTCCACACTGATGTTTCGCCGATGGGAAGGCGTACTCTTGCGGCCGACATACGGCGCCCGGCAACATTCTTCATCTCAAAGGAAGCGACCGCAGAATTCGCAGCAAAAACCCGTGATGGCGTGAGGTTGAGATTCACCTCAAGACGTGAGCGGCCGATAGTGAACAAGGCACCGATACCGACCCCAGCAAGCAGGAACACTGCCAGAATGGCCCCTTCAACCCATCCAAACCGAGCACCGATGATCCATGACAGTATCGCTGTGATGATCATCGTCCACCCTAGGCCGGTGATGGGTTTCAGTACGGTGATCACCGGCGCAGAGACAGACAGAATCAGACTCTTGGCCTGGGTGAGTGCCTGGGATATTTGAGTCAGAATCGGGGTGATTTTCTGCGCCAAACTCTGACGCTGGGAGGCAAGGTCGAAACCCTCGAATGCCCGTCGCGGGGCACGAGGTTCTGGCTTCACCAGCTCAGTGTCAGGCGGTTGAAAATCAATCATATGGCTCATGAATAAGCTCTCATGTTCGGCGGTGAGACCGATGTCAGCAGGGCCGCAACTACATCCTCGACCTTCACCCCCGAGAACGTGGCTTCTGCGTTCAGCAGGATGCGGTGGCTCATCAAAGAAGGAGCGAGCTGCATGATGTCATCGGGTGTGACGAACTCCCGTCCGTGGGCGGCTGCCCAGGTCTTCGCGGCCCGCACATATGCCAGAGCACCTCGGGTCGAAATCCCCAGACGAATGTGAGGATGCGAGCGCGAGGCTGTCGCGAGACGCGAGACATAGTCGAGGATCGCAGGATCCACATAAGTTTGATTCGCGAACTCCGCCATCTGGTTCACCGCTTGGGCAGAGACCATAGGCTGCACTGCACTTGCTCGGTCACGGTTGGCTGCCTCATCGAGCAGACCCATTGTTACCTGATGATCCGGATACCCAACCGACACCTTCATTAGGAAACGGTCGAGCTGGGCTTCAGGCAAGCGATAGGTGCCGGCAAGTTCGATGGGGTTCTGGGTCGCTACCACCATGAAGGGGTGACCTACCTCGTGCTTGACACCATCGACTGTCACCGTGTTCTCTTCCATGACCTCCAGCAGAGCAGCTTGGGTCTTGGGCGAGGCGCGGTTCACCTCATCGGCGAGGACAATGGTGGCGAAGACTGGGCCCTTATGAAACTCGAAGCTCTGACTGCGCTGGTCATAGACACTGATCCCAGTTAGGTCTGAGGGCAGAAGGTCCGGGGTGAACTGGATACGTGAATGGGTGCCAGCCACCGTATTCGCCACTGCCTTCGCCAGAACGGTCTTTCCTGTCCCAGGGTTGTCTTCCAGCAGCACATGGCCCTGGCTGAGCAGGCAGGTCAGCACCAGCTCAATGACAGAATCCTTTCCCCGAATGGCAATGGCGACATTGTCGACCATCTGCTGGAAATTCTGGTGGAACCATTGGGCTTGTTCCGCTGTAATGGGCATTCTTTCTCCTTATTGCTGGTTGATGGGGCTAAGCCACTGTTATCTGATGGGAGTACACAGTTCCAGTTAGTCTTTCTGTGCACGTAACTCGCCATGTTCCTCTCCCGCGTGCGCCACCTCCCATGTAGTTTGATTTCCATAGTCCATTGTCGAGTGTGACAGTGAATGGATAAACGTTATTAATGGTGAATTTGCAGTCTGCTTTCCCAGAGAAATTGGTGAGTGTGAGGTTGACGTAGTAGCACGGACTTGTGGTTGGGTCGTCTGGATCACACGGTCCCCAGAAATCACCTCTGGCCATTACTACCTTCGGCACATCACGCGCGGAGGTTCCTGTTCCAGTTGCACTCTTGGCGTCTCGTCCATTCCCAGAGGTATCCGTTACTGTTGCAGTAAACGTCACCTTGACATTTGGGCCTCCAGCGTTAATACACAACTCTTTAGAGCCTGCAGAGCTACCAGTCCATGTAGCCGTATTGGCGTTCACGCTGTTTCTTATTATCATCGAGGCCGAATATCCTTGCGGATCCACATTGAAGGTCGCGCACACTTCCTTGTTTGTGTTAGGACCATTCCCTGTTGGCTTAGAAGAGGCAAAACTGACTAACATTCCGGGCACATCAGCAGGTGATGCAGCCGTTGCTGTCGAAGGTGTTGGGGATGGTCGATCAAACCCAGAAAGGTCAGTTAGCTTTGCTATAAACGTGACTGAGACACCGGCGGCCTTCGTATCAACGCAGAGCGATCCGTTGAAATCACCATCTCCCTGCTTTGAACTACTGATACCGTCAAAGTTGTTCGTCACCACCAGTTCAGCCAAGCCTCCATTCGCCCGAGCGGTGAAGGTGGCACACACCCTCTTGTTGTTACTTGGCCCAGATGCTTCTGGATTGGCGGTACCCTTGACGATCGACAATGGCCCAGGCGGATCCTCAGGCGATGTTCCATTTTCCACACCAGTCTGAGTCACTCGGCCAGACCCAGACTCATCGGTCAAGGTTGCGTTAAACACCACATTGATATTTGCCTTACCAGGATCAACACAGAAATACACATGGAGGGTTCCTGACGACCCTGAGTCTGTTGGCTCTCCGTACACAAGAGGCGCTGAAGGCGTCCATGTGACTGACAGTTTTGCGGCAAGCCCGTTCGGGGTTGCATCCCAGGCGGCGCACACTCTCTTATCTGCACTCTTCCCTGTCACAAACGGACCGGCAACCCCCTTCGCCAGCGTCATTGCCGCCGGGTCCTTGGGAGAGGTCACTGAAACCTCCTTGGGGTCGAGTTTTCTCCCTGTTCCGGAATCATCGGTCATCGTTGCGGTGAACTTCACTGCGCGATTACCGGATCCAGCGTCAACGCACCAGTTCGTGATAGTCAATGCTCCCGATCCGCTCGATGCCGTACTTCCTAGTGAGGGAGTCGTGGTGATCCTCAAAGTGGCCGGGAGGGTGTTGGCATTCGCCGTGACCGTGACACATACCTTCTTATTTGTATGGGGATCGCCAGGAGCCTGAATCTTGGCTGTCGGCGCATTCAGACTCATCGCCGGAGGATCTGCAGGTGAGTTAATCACAACGGCGGGAAGGGTAATCGGGTGCCGGTCATAGGACGACGCATCAGTGAGCTTCGCCACAAATGACACCGGACGATTCGCTGTCACCGCATCCACACAGAGCGGCACAGTGAACGTACCTGTCTTCTCGGCTGATGCCGTACCGGAGGGGTTAGTGCTTGTCACAACCAGTTTGGCAGGAGCTCCAGGAGACACAACCTCGAATTCCACGCACACCTTCTTGTCCATATTGGCGCTCAACACCTGCGGAATTGGGCTCTTCAATGTCACCGACATCGGCGGAGGATCGGGGGCTGGATCGACGGTGACACTCGCGGGAGTGATAGTACGGCTGCCGCCGATGTCTGTGAGTCGTGCCGTGAAGGTGACCTTGTCAGTTGCTGAAGAAGCTGTGACACAGTGCTCCACAGTCAGCCGGTCTCTGTCACCCTCTTTGGTAGAAGTCGTGGAGTCCTTGGAGTTACTCACCACCAACCTCGTCATGGCCCCATTGGGGTCTGCTTCAAAGGTGGCGCACACCTTCTTGTTTACACTCGCGGTGGCCGGAGGGGCCGGGGTGACCTTCACCAACGCCAAAGACCACGGACCATAGGGCGTAGCACTGCCTGTCCAAGCCTCCGAGCATCTACTTGCTCCGCCTTCAACAGCACAAGCAACAACGCTGACATCCACTTTGACACCATTGGGGAGCCCGTCTAGGACCACGGAGGCTCCCGGAGAATACTCAACGTCGCGCGTCACGCCGTTATAGCTGATTTCGGCATGTAATACACCGCCGTTGCCCACCGGCCATGTCTTGATCGTCAGGACAAGCTGCTGAGAGTTCCCCGAGGCAACCAGGCTGATTGCGTTGGGTGCCCAGGGCTCAGGTGGGCCCATCGCTGAGGTTCCTGTCTGTTTGGTTGCCAGGGAAGTACCGCGGAGTTGGCCCGAAACGGGCACCAACTCGGCTGAGAACAACACGTCCTTCTTGAACCCGCCTGCGTCAACGCAGTATTCCAGGGTCGGGGCGAGTGTCGGCGCTGAGGTTGAAACCGAGCCCGGTTCCGCTGTGATCCTCAGTGAGGCTGGCCGCCCATTCGTACCATTAGATGCCGGACTCGCTGCACGAGCACACACTCCGCGTCCGCCGAATTTCTCCGGGTCTGGCGACACTGTGAGACTGGGAGCACCAAGCGGACCGTACGGACCCATCGCCAAGGTTTCCAGCTTGGGGGTATTGCAGGAGCGCGAGTTACAGGCAACAAAGCTAAAGGCTAGATCCACTCCGTTGGGATAACCCGTCAGCTTCACTGAGCCTCGGCCAGGAACAAGATTGGCGACTTCCTTGTCACCGTCAAGGACTGTGACCCAGCCTGCGGCATCGCGGAAGTTCGGGAAGGTATTGACTCTGACCTCGACCTCCCCAGTGATACCTGTCGCCACCAGAGCTGTGGCTGAGGGGCCCCAGGGAGTTGGCGGAGCAATGGCATCCCACGGTGTTCCCGGCTGCGAGGATGACTTGCCCGCGCCGTTCGTGGCGACCACTGTATAGACATAAGCCCGGCCGTCATAGACAATTTCATCCCCGTTATCTCCGAGGCTGGTCCCTGTTGTCACCGGGAAGACCTTCGGCGGAACCAGTGAACCTGTACGAGTTACCTGATAGGTCACAGGACCGGGACCGTTAGGGTCTACCGGCTTCCAGCTCACAGCCACAAGTGCGGTTTCGCCTAAGGTGGTCGCCGTTGTCGTGATCGCTGCCGCTGGCCATAATGGGTTTCCAGCAGATTGGCAGGTCACATTGACCGGTTGTGCACTCTTTCCGGCTTGGTTTTCAGCGAGCAGAGTGAACTTGTATGTGCTGTTGTTGTTGAGGCCTGAGACGAAGAAGGTACGCGTGGACGCAGCTCTGGTCGAGACCTCTCCATTGACACTGATGTGGTAGAGGGTCGGTGCTGACCCTTCACCATCGGTGTCACCCCAGGCAACTTCGATACTGCCGTCACCGAAGCCTGAGCAGGTGAAATCTCTGGTGATTCCCGGGACCGCATTCGGGGTAACCCAGCCGCTCCAATCACTCCACGGCGATTCTCCTGCCTTGTTGATGGCTTGAACCTGGAAGCGGTATTGAGTTCCATTCGTCAGACCCGGAATCTCGCATGTTGTTGCCAAACCACAATCAATAGTTCCGTCATCCCATCTCAGACGGTATCCGGTGATCGGAGAGCCGTTATCTGCACCAGGAGTAAAACTCACCGATGCTGATTTGCTCCGCAGAGCGGCATTCGGGGTCGGCGGTCTGGGAGCATCGGGGCGTCCAAAAACCGTGACAGTGAAACTGGCCTGAACCTGGCGGTCAGTTCGATCAGAATCCGATAGATCTGAGGCAACGACATTGATCGTCACCACACCATGGGCATCCGGAGAAGGTGTGACAACCACGGTCATTCCTTCAACACTAACCTTGGCTGATGGTCCAGAAACGACTGTGGGCGTTCCCACAATGATGGGCCGTGGGTCCAACAGAGGAGACCGCAGTTGAACCGGCACACGAACAGAGGCTCCCTGCTGAATGTCGGTCACAGAGGCAACCGAGACAGTCGGCTTCGGAGCGGCGACCACCCTTACTGCGATCTCACCGGTCACCGTCGGATAACCTTCGATTCCGATCGTCAGCACTGATTGCGTTCCGGCTTCAGCCGTACTCCTGGCCTGGACGCCCAGGACATGGTTGGGGGTCACTGACTGGAAGGAATCTGCTTGTTCACCCCACTGGCCTGTGAAGATGAGGTTGGCGGCACTGGTTGTGTCCGGCATCCAAATCTGACACATTTCTGCAATCGGCAGTTGACGGGCTCCTCCGCCCTGGACAACTTCGATCACTTGGTCAGGACAGTATAGAACCGGCTGTGATGCTCCGATCTGGACCGGGATACTGATGACTCCGGTGATCGCATCGGCATCTGTGGACTCTTTCGAATCACGGACCTCAACAGTCAGCGAAGCAGGGCCCACATAGCCATTGAGGCCGGTCAATGTCACATGATCGTCAGCATCTGCGATGGCGTTCAAAGTGATGGACGGAGCAGTCCACACCCGTGACGGCAAGGTCAGATACACATTTCTGCCTCGCGGAGAAATGATGTAGTTATTCAGATCAACACCGATGGTGCCGTCTCGCTCCATGGTGATCATTCCTTCAGACATCAGCGTCAAGTGTCTGGGTGGATCCATGGGAACATAGATCACAGCCATCGCCTGGGCTCCATCTGCATCCTCGACGACGTACGGTACGACCTGAGTCACATTCTTGGTTGGGATGGTGACCGTGCAGGTGTCTGGATTGTAGGCTCCGGTGGCGGGATCGGGGTTGCAATTGATCTCACCGTCACCTCCGACCGAGACAACATGCAGAGCATCAATGGGACCATCGATATCCCAGGCACGGTCGAGAACTCGTACTGTGACAAAACCATTTTCCATATTCCGGGCGATGTGATCGTAGACCTTCGGCGGATTCAGATAGCCTTCCTGGGAACGGATTGTTACCTGAGCAGAGAGTCCGGCTACCCCATTGCCTTCCAAGTGGTAATTGAAGGTCAGAGCCGGCTCATCAGCTTCCGGAGCCCTGGTGACAACCGTATTGGTCAGTTCATCGTTCTCATCCAGGACTTGTTCAATTCGGCGATCATCACTGTCGAGAACCAGGGTTGGATAGCCGGATCCGAGAGGGGTGATGTCGTTGGTCATGGGCTGAATCGTCACCGGTGACCCAGGCTGAGCTGTCACCACATCTGCGACTGCGACCGGAGGAGGTGAATCCATGCGCGGAACCAGCCCAATGCGGACAGTGCCGATCCCAACAGCACCATAGGCATCCAGAACCTCATAGGTGAAGGAATCAAATCCCTCGCTCGGAGCATCAGGATAGGACTCGTAAAGCAAGGTGTTGGCGCTCCAGCGGATGACCTGCCCGTACTGCGGAGATGAGGCTAACCCTGTCACCACCACGGAGTCGCCGTCGGGATCTTGTCCGTACGACGGGACAGTGATGTCGATGGTTGAACCGATGATGACCCGTTCTTCAATCGGAGCGGGGTTGGGAGCATGGTTGACGAAGGTTTCTGTGGGTGCAGGAACCACATTCACCCAGACGAAACCGGTCACAGGAGAGCCCATGGCGACCCCAGCTTGGTATTCAATACGCAAACGGCGTGGAGTCTCAAGATCCTTAGGTGCCTCGTAACGAATACGATCCCCGTCAACGTAGGCAAAACCCACGTCGACCATCGCCTGATCGATCGGAAGAGAGGGGTCTTCAACCTTGAGTTGGCCCATATGCCCCATGTCATCAACATTGTTGTTGAGTACCAGTTTCTGTCCGGACTGGGATGTATCATTCACCAGCGGAGAGATCAGCGTCACGTCTCCGGCTCTGACACTGACCTCATCGTCAACGACAGTGACCAGGTCAACATCGAGGGCAGGTTCCATCACCACGGTCACCTGACCTTCGGCGGTTTCACCGCTTCCGGCTGTGATGACATAGTCGATGATGGCTGAGGTTGTTTGTGTCACGTCATGGGTTGCTTCCACCCAGAGCCAGCGCCCGCGAGTTACCGCGGCATGGACGATGCTGGGATCTCTGCTTGTCGCTGATACTACGGTGAGGACAGAGCCCTTGGGATCATAGTCATTAGCGAGGACATCGATGATTGCTGGTACGGTTCCGCGCAGCACCACTGAATCAGGCATTGCTGCCAGCGAATCGTCGTCAACGATGTCAACGCGGATCGAACCGCGGGCGAACATAGAACCATAGGACACCATGTAGTCAAGGAAGAAGGTGCCTGCTGCTCGAGAGTTGATGGTCACAGCTCCGGAGTTGAGATCGGTCACAACATCCAAGCCCATGCGCGGAGCGATGGGTGAAGCAATCGCTAGCTTGGCCTGACGGTTGAGCGGATCGGCACCTGGTTGATCATTGTCGAGGGGATAGAAGGTCACCGAGTGGCCGCGAACACCGCGTACCGCATCAGGATTCGCGACGGGGGAAACACCCTGGACGTCACTCGTACCCAGAACGTGAACAATCTGTGCTCCCATCACTTGACCCCCATGAGAGTCGACAACCATGTATTCGAGTTTTTCATCGATAGGAGATTCACTCAGAGGAGCTGCGTACTGGATCACTGACTGTCCGGTGACTGGGATAGCCCGATCCCCTACCCACGCTGAGACAATCGACAGCGAGTCAGAATCTGGGTCTCTCCAGTGGTCTGCCGGAGTGAGCGAGATCGTGGAACCGGAAGCCACAACAGTATTGACAGGTTTAGCGATTGCAGCTTCACGCAGGAAGGGTGCGGAGTTCTCGTTCGGCTGGCGGAAAGACACCGTCACCACGGCTGCAGACGTGGGATTGTCTTCGTCATCCTTGGAGTCTGAATCCACAGCACGACTGGTGATCGTATAGGTGAAGGAGACATCCGCTGTTGATTCTGCACTGGGATTGAACAGAAGTGTCTGGCCGTCCGGGGAGATGGACAGATCCAGCCCAGACGGATTATCGATCCTGGTGATCGAGACAATCCCGCCGCTGGGGTTCTTGTCGTTGTCAAGAACATGGAGGACGCTGGAGGCACCGGGGCGAACCCAGATTTGATCATTGACAGCCTCAACCGATCCTGTTGCTGGGTCAGGATCGACCTCCTCGGGCGGATCAAGTTCCTCCAAGGGCTGCATTTCCTCAAGAGTTGAGATCGCAATTTGATCAGCCATATCAAAAAGACCACCGGTGGTGAAGTCGTTAAGAATCACTGCATTGTAGTTCGACCTGAAGACAGGAGTTTGGTAATTATGTTCGTGGACAACGGTGGATTCAGAAACCTGCACGACCGGACCGGGTGAGCCAGGCCATACCCCCATGATCGCTCCGCCAAGAACGACTGGAGACGCCGGGAAACCGCTGATCTGGAAACCTGACGACGGCAGTTCATAGACAGATTTCCGCGAAGACCCATCAAGTCCCAGGCACAACAAGGCCGACTTGATGGCGACAACAACACAGTCTCCATCAACGCCCGGCTGCTGCAGAACAGGAGTGGTGTCCTGCCCAAGATTGAAACTGGTGTCGTTAGAGAAGTAGACCATGCCAGAGGAGCGATCTGCGATGGCACCTACTCCATTGACAACACTGACCTGGACAGAAGCTAAGGGGGAGCCCACCGAGCCAGAGGATGTACGCCTGTTTTCGTCGATGAAGATCCAATCACCGGATGTGGTTGCCGCAAAGATACGGCCCTTGGAGTCGACCGCGATGTCGGCTTCGGAGATACTGTCGAACTTGGCCGCGGTGGTGTATTCCTCCAATAAGTCGGAAGGACGTACGGCTCTCGTCGGTGAGTAGCTCACTACTCGAATCTCACCTGTCATCGCTGAGACCCAGGCAAGGATTCCTCCGCCCATGGCAAGACGCCCGGAGACATCGATCACCATCTCTGTCGAGTCATCGACAATGCCGTTACGCGTATCGACGGGGAACAGTCGCCCAGAGTTCTTTTGCCAGACGACAACCGTCTCTTGGTCTTGGAGCATCTCCATTAGTGAAGCTTGGCCTTGGCGGCCAGGGTCGGTCATCAATGAGTCGACGGCACCCGCATTGCGATTGAACCTCGCAATGACATGCTTGATGTCAGCAGTGACCCACACACCAGAATTATGCAGATCCATGACTCGCTCTGGATGACCATTAGTCACAGCAATCAAACTAGCAACCAGCGCGACAGACACAACGAAGACGCCTAGCACAATCATTGTGCTAGGACGGAATTTACTTGTCGTAGGCATTATCAACCCTCCTCCGAGTTGGTAATCGGGTTCGGTGATGGGCTGGGCGGTAAAAGAACCAAATCATCAGTGGTGATGATTTGAATACCCAGGCAATACTCCACCAATCGAGCACGACGTGATGTTGCCAAGCGTCCAGGGCCGCCATGGAGTCCCCGTACTCCAGTGTCGGCAAGTTTAGAACAGAGATAATCCAGTTTTCGGTTGAATTTCGTCACGGGCCAACCCAAGCGCTGCGCAGCCTGCGCGGACGTAGGTATGACACCAGAGCCCCGATTTTGCCGCCGCAGGATGTCTTCAGCGAGAACTGTAACGAGAATCCTCTGATCGGCAGTCAGTGTGATCGCACCGATCGTGAGTGCTCCCCCAGCATTGGCTTCGAGGGTCACCGATTCCCAGGGCGACTCTGTGATATTGATTTCGAACTCATAGGTAGTCTCACCAGCGGTAAACCACACTCCGACAAGGGGAAATACTAGCGGCAATTGGCCCATGGGAGACAACCACGCCTGCAGTTCCCCTTGATTAGATGTCACAGTTGCCGACAGGGTTGAACCGACATTACGCAGCCACCACAAGCCAGATCGAATTCGATCCGAAGGAAAACTCGGTGCAGGAAAGGGTTCACCTCATCCAGGGTTAGGTCGCCCTCACGGCCAATGGAGAAAGACTGCCCAGGGTCGACACGGTAGATTTCACCGCAAAAATCAACGGTTAGTTCCGGGATCATGGCACACATCCTTTCTTTCCGTCGAGTTGGACATATCCGCCAGAACCTCGGCTAACCCTGACGGTGACACACACTTTTTCGCCGTCGTGATAATCAATGGAGAACTCGGGATCTGAGAGCGTTTGTGTGCCCATCGGCAGATCATTGATCTCGACTTCAACCAAGAAAAAGTCAGAAATGACTCGATAGTCGTAGGTCCATGTGAAGGTTGCCTTGGAATCGACGATGGCTCCTGTGACAACCGCTTTCCCTGGATATGAGTCCTCGAAAGGCGGTTCAACACTCAAGGTTGGCAGATTTGACGGTGGTTCTTCTTTTTCACCGCGCCCAATGAAAATGAGAGCGATGACGGCGATGACAATCGCTGCCAAGACGATCACGCCGATGATAATGGTCTTCTTGGAGGCTCGCGGTTCATCAGCCGGTTCTGGTTCTGCGTACTCATGCAAGACGATGGGGCGAACACGCGTCGGCTCTGGGGCTTGCGGGGCCACAGCAGGAGGTTCCGGTGTCGGCTGCGGCTGGTACTGGGCAACCGGAGCGGCTTGCCGTGCCTGTGTTGGCCCCATGTCCATCTCCCGGACAAAAGGCTTCGGCGGTATGGGAGCACGGGCAACTTTGAATGCTGTGGGGCGCAGCCCCAACTCTTCTTCGATCTCATTGAGGCCTCGGGCAAGCTCCTCAGCGGTTGGTACCCGCATCCTGGGCTCTTTGCTCATTGCTTGCTTGAGAAGGCGTTCGAGCGATGATGGCACATCTGGGCGCCCTAGGGAGGGCACCGGCAGGTCACGTACTCTGACCATGAGTGCGCCGGGCTTATTGTCTCCGCCAGGAACCTCAAAGGGGGAATGTCCGACGAGCAGATGCCACAGCGTGGCAGCCAGAGAGTAGACATCACCACGGTGATCCAGCGGGGCATTGGAGAACATTGCCTCCGGCGGCGCCCACGGAACAGACAGGGATGCTTCGGTCTCATCCTCAACATGCAGGAAGGAGGAGACACCGAAGTCTGTCAACGCTGGATCGGAGAATCTGTCGAGGAGTACGTTGGCTGGCTTGATGTCGCGGTGGAGTAAACCCACCTCGTGAGCCGCTTGGACAGCACTGGCGAGCTGCACACCAATCCGCAGAACCTCGGGTACGGGCATAGGCCCTTGGGCAACCGCCTGGACAAGTGTCTGGAGCGGGTAATAGGCCATTTCAATGTACGGACGGCCGTCTTGGGTGAGCCCAGAAGAGTAAACACGAACCACATAGGGGTGTTCCAGAGCCGCCATTGTGTTGGCTTCATCAGCGAAACGCCTAATCAGTTGCGCATTGAGCGACTTTTCGTGGAGAACCTTAACAGCGACATCGCGTACTGGATTCGAGGACTCATAGAGGAACACATCGGCATAGCCACCTGATCCCAGGAAGCCCTTGTAGGTCAGACCTGGGATGGTTGGTGCCTGCTGCCGTGTTCTCATTTACACAACCTCGAAAACAAAGTCGAAGGCCGAAGCCAAGATAACCCTGGTTCCCGATTCAATAGCCATCGGGTCATTGGGCTTCAGGGTGATCGGTGCGCGGTTGGGAAGAATGATCGCAGTGCCATTGGTCGAATTCAGATCGGTGACTGTGACGTACCAGTCTTCAAGACGCACCTCAGCATGCTGGGATGAGACGTCTCTCTTGGGGTCCTTGATCTTGATCAGGTTGGGTTCTGACCCGAGTGCATCGGGGATGAGGTGAGGATTGCGGCCAAAGATCACTCCCCTATCCAAGGTGACGGTTCCACCGCCCCACAGACGCAGGATACCCAGAGACGGGCGGGCGATCTCGCGTACCTTCTGATGAGGATCAATCGGTGCACGGCAGACACGGCACAGAGTTCCGTACGGCGGATTGTAGTGGCCGCGCGGACACTCAAAAGCGACGACCGTGGCTTCACCCAACTCGCCCACTTGCGGCAGATCGGATCTCTTGATCGTCAGATCGGTGACCTCAATCATGGGTTCTACCCGATCAGATTCACGTGCTTCGACGACCTGTAGTTCGGTTGGCTTGTCTGGTTCAGGTGTTGGGTCCGCCTTCGGCGGATCTGCAGGCTTGGGCGGTTCAGGGGTTGGCTGCGCAGGGATCGGTGGAACGGCTTCCTGCGTACGAGGTGGAGTGCTTGCCCCGGGCTGGGGGGGGTTCCAGCTAAATGAGTCGATGAAGGGCGTGCCGAATGAGGCTACGGCTTGTTGTTCCGCGGTCAATTCTTCCTTCGCGGCTGCTTGAATCTCCGCTAGTGGACCCGTATTGGGCGGCACTTGCGTACGGCCGGGATCCTCATCGTCGATGTCGGTCTGGTCGATGGGAGCAGGCTGGGGTGCCTCAGGCATGGGCGCAGGATCTAGGGGCATCGGGGCTACAGGCATGGGCGGCATTGGGGCTATCAACACCGGGGGGGTTGGCGCCGGGGGCATCATCGGCGCAGGCGGAATCATCCCTGGAGGTGGCATCATCGGCGGGGGCGGCATCATTTGTGCCGGGGGCATCATTGGCTGTGGCGGCATCATCTGTGCCGGGGGCATCATCGGCATTTGAGCTGGCGGCATGGGCGACCCAGGAACCATGGGCATCACCGATTGTTGGCGGCCACGAAGATGAGGCGGGGCGGGGGTTGCGTCCGAGAGGTCAACAATCACCATACTGGCTCGTCCCACGCCAACACTGGCGACCAAGGATGCGATACCAGTAGTGAGACTCCCGCCGCCATGCAGTTCAACTCTGGACGAGGCTGGGACGATTGTTTCCAGGAAGTCTGATCCGCCAGGGGTTGGATACCCGTTGATCAGAGCAGTCACCTGCCCGTGTAGGACAACCTTGATTCCTTCAGGACCCACTGCTGCCATCGCAAAGGATGGCACATCATCTGTCCCCGCAGCAGTCAGGTAACTCACGACCTGCTCGCATGCTTCAGAGTCTTTCAGAAGAGGGGTTAACGACTTGATCCGAGGATCTAAGTGATCAATCTCAATAAACAGGCACACTGGCCAGTTAGCAATAAGCACAAATCCACCCGGTGCATAGGCAAATCTGTGATTGGGCTGCATCATAGGGCCACCTCGATCCCACGCAAGCTGAGCGTATCTTCTAGAGCGCTTTCATGAGCGCTTCCCGTCAAGCGATCAATGTCAATCACGACGACCGTCACATTGTCGCGGCCCCCTGCATTTAGCGCCGCATCCACGAGTGAATTCACCGCACCGTGAGGGTCGGTCGACGACAAGAGGACTTCTTCAATTTTACCATCCTCAATTTCAGAGGTTAAACCATCCGAACATATGAGCAGTCGATCCCCCGGGATGTACGGAATGAGCCGAATTTCGGCTTTCGGAGTTTGCGTCGATCCAAGACAGCGTGTGAGTACATTTCGCTGAGGATGGGTCCTCGCCTCGGTTGCGGTGATTTGGCCTTTATCGATCAAGATTTGGACTTCAGAGTGATCAGCGGTTTCACAAACAAGATGGTCAGAATCGAGACGATACACACGTGAATCTCCGATATGGAAGACAAGCCAGTGGGTGTTCCCCGCTAGCTCAACAAGTGCGAGTCCTGCCACGGTCGTACCAAGACCTGCAGCTTTTGGATGACTGTTGCCGTACGCCATGATCTCTTCTTGAATAGCAGCAATCATGGCCGTGACTGTCTCTTGGTCGACAAGCCCGGCTTGGTCATACTTCTTAATACAGGATGCGGCGATCGCGCTGGCTTTGTCGCCAGCAGCTTGGCCTCCCATTCCATCTGCAACAGCCCAAATGCTTGTGCCCACAACGAACGAGTCTTCATTATGGGTGCGCACGCGCCCTACATCTGAACCTGCTGCTACTGATAAACCCATCTGTCTGTCCTACTTCTGGTTTTTGTTACCTGATTGTCTTGCGAATTTCTTATTTAGCCTTGTCATCATGGCCGATTTCTCCCTGGTTGTGAAAAACAAGTTGAGGATGGTGCAGCTCCATCCCCGTCTTGCCTCTTCCTTTACCGTGTCGTACCGTATCATCTTTCATCCGCGTTATCGGATGCGATTATTCCAGTTTTCCGACTCAGACCACTAGCGAGTCCAATATTCACGAGTTCCTTTTCGCTTGCTGTCAAGCGTATTGCTGCCAAACCCGTTGTACTGGGGCCAAAAGTTTGTCATAGGTCTCATCCAGATCAGCCACTCCAAAACTCCTTCACTGAGCAGGAAACCCTGGTTTCACATCGACACATTAAGCTTCTCACCAGCCCATATACCCCGCAATGGGGAGAACTCCCCAAAAACCTCCGTCAACTCCCCAATGAACATGACAAAAAGGACCGTCCCCTTTGTCACCCCCAACCTCTCCCCTGCGGTGGGTTTTGTCGCTGGACGGTGACAAAACCCACCACAGTGGAGAGGATTGGAGCAAAACCCACCGCAGGAGGGAGGAGCCTTCGCGGGCCTCTGTGTGATTCATTACTGTCGAGAGTGGTGGTTGTTAGTGTGAGAAGATGAGGTAGTTGGTTCTGAATACAAGAAAGGTGCCGCCATGGCTGAAATGAAGGATCGTCTGCGTGCAGACCTCACAGCGGCGATGAAGGCGAAGGATACCTTCGTTACGGGCGTACTGCGGATGGCTATGGCAGCAATCATGAACGAAGAGGTTGCCGGAACCAGTGCGCGGGAGCTCACCGGTGACGAGGAACTAGCCATTGTTACTCGGGAAGTACGCAAGCGCCGGGAGTCCGCCCAGGCGTATAGGGATGGAAACCGAGCCGAGCTGGCTGAAAAAGAGGAGCGCGAGATCGAGGTCCTCAGTGTCTACCTTCCTGCACCGCTCACCGAAGCCGAACTTGACCAGATTGTCGCCGAGGAAGTCAGCGCCGTTGACGAGGCCTCCATGAAACACATGGGGTTGATCATCAAAGCGGTGAACGCCCGAGCCCAAGGCCGCGCTGATGGTTCCCTGGTAGCTGCTAAGGTCAGAGCCGCCCTAAGCGGCTAATGTGGAGCGAGCGACGGGAATCGAACCCGCACTGTCAGCTTGGGAAGCTGATGTTCTACCATTGAACTACGCTCGCGAGCCTTGTAAAAGGTGATTATAGTGCCTGCGCGGAGGATACGAGATTCGAACTCGTGAGGGCGTGAACCCAACTCGCTTTCCAAGCGAGCGCCATAGGCCTCTAGGCGAATCCTCCGCCGTAGATCATACCGAACC
>WQYJ01000013.1 GCA_009781325.1 Propionibacteriaceae bacterium
AGGACCCCCGGCAGCCGACGTAGGGACTTAGGTAAAAACCACTACCGTTCTTGCCTTGCGTGAGGCGGGAGTGGTGCCTAGTAGACTATTCCGGTGAGAATTATTGATCTCCGAGAATCGGAAACATCTGACTATGACACCCAGATGCCTCGTAGTGCCTTTGATATTGCGGCTGCGTTGGTGGCTGTGGAGCCTATTTGTTCTGCGGTGCGCCATGAGGGTGAAGCGGCGCTGAGAAGGTTTAGTCAGGAATTCGATCATGTTGTTCCTGGGCAGTTTCGTGTGGAGCCACACGTATGTGAACAGCGGGCTGACAGCCTTGATCCCGAGCTGAAGCAGGCTTTGGAGACTGCCATTGAGCGCCGCAGGGCTGTGTGTGCTCAGGAGGCTGCTATTCCGGATGTACGGGTGACTCTGGCTCCTGGTGGGTCTGTGATGATTCGTTCTATTCCGGTGGATCGGGTGGGATTGTACGTACCGGGAGGGTTGGCGCCGCTCGCGTCATCGGTGATCATGAACGTTGTTCCAGCCCAGGCTGCCGGTGTGCGATCTCTGGCGGTGGCTTCTCCGCCTCAAGCTGATGGTCTGCCGCACTCGACGATTCTGGCTCTGTGCCACATGCTCGGTGTTGACGAAGTGTACGCCGTGGGTGGGGCACAGGCGATTGCGATGTTTGCTTATGGCGTGGAAGGGTTGTGCCGACGTGTCGACATGATCACAGGTCCAGGGAATATCTACGTTGCTGCCGCCAAGCGCCTCGTCAAAGGTCAGGTCGGGATTGATTCCGAAGCTGGTCCGACTGAGATCGCCATCGTGGCTGATTCGACGGCTAACCCGATCTTTGTGGCCGCTGATCTGATGAGCCAAGCCGAGCATGATCCTCAAGCTGGGGCAGTGCTGATTACCGACAGCCCAGCTTTGGCCGAGCAAGTAGACAGTGAACTATCCCTCATGGTGGCCCAGACTCGCCACACGCAGCGGGTTTCGACTGCCCTGAGTGGTCCTGCTTCAGCAATCATCCTGGTGCGAGACATGGATCAGGGTGTGGATGTCGCCAATGCCTATGCGGCCGAACACCTGGAAATCCAGACCAAGGATTCCCACCAGCTTGCTGCTAGGATTCACAATGCTGGAGCTATCTTTGTCGGTGGTTACTCACCAGTCTCCCTTGGCGACTACTCCGCAGGCTCGACCCACGTACTTCCCACCTCGGGAGCAGCACGGCATTCATCGGGACTCAATGTACGATCCTTCTACAAGACCGTCCATGTCATCGACTACGACCGCGAGGCCCTCGAAGACCTCGCCGATGGGGTAGAAGCCTTCGCGATGGCTGAAGACCTGCCCGCCCACGCCAATGCCATTGCAGTACGGAGGATGCCATGACCGCAGAAATCTCGTGGGATGAGCTTCCCCTGCGCGAAGAGATTCGCGATGCGGTTCCTTACGGCGACCCGCATTTCGACGTACCGGCGCGGCTGAATATGAACGAGAATCCCTACCCGCCCAGTGATTTGGTGCGGGCGGACATCCTTCAAGCAGTACGGGTCGCCACCGATAACATTCACCGCTATCCGGATCGTGAAGCCACACAACTGCGTCAAGCGATGGCAGAATACCTGGGCTTTGGGTTGACCGCTGACAATATCTGGGCAGCCAATGGATCGAATGAGTTGATGATCCAGATTCTGGGGGCCTTCGGCGGACCAGGGCGCACGGTGCTCAACTTCACACCCAGCTTCTCGATGTATCCCGAGTACGCCCGCGACACTCACACCGAGTACGTTGCCGTGCCGCGCCTTGACGACTTCAGTATCAGCGTTGAACTCGCTGCGAGCGCCATCGCTGAGCACAAACCCCATGTGACAATCATTGCTAGCCCGAATAATCCCACCGGTACACTGACAGACTTCGATGTCATTGAAAAGATCCTCACCATGACCGACGGTATCGTCGTCGTCGATGCCGCCTACCAGGAGTTCTCATCCGGCCAATCAGCCCTGGAATTGCTGCCCCGCTACGGCAACCTGGTGGTCACACGGACGATGAGTAAAGCCTTTGCCTTCGCCGGAGCTCGCGTCGGGTACGCCGCCGCAGCCGAGGCTGTGATCAACGCTCTGCGGGTCGTACGCTTGCCTTACCACTTGAACTCCTACACCCAAGCTGTGGCCTGCGCTGCTTTCAGCCATGCCGATGAACTGCTCTCCCAGGTCAGTCATCTGTGTGTCCTGCGTGATGAGGCTATCACCCGGGTACGAGCCATGGGATTGGATGCACCCGACTCACAAGCCAACTTCTTCCTCTTCGGGCCCTGGAAAAATCGTCACGACACGTGGCGCGCGCTTGTTGACCATGGGGTCCTCGTACGCGAAACTGGACCGGTAGAATATCTGCGCGCAAGTATCGGCACTGATGAACAGATGGAACTCTTCTATCGCGGTCTAACCCAGGTTCTTGCCCAGGAAAGGAGCCAAGGATGAGTCGCACAGCCGAGGTGATCAGAAACACCTCTGAGTCGAATGTGAGAGTCCTCATCGATCTTGACGGCACCGGCGCGTCATCGATCTCAACATCAGTGGGCTTCTATGACCATATGCTGACAGCACTGAGCCGTCACTCACTGATCGACATGACCATCCAAGCCACAGGCGACACCCACATCGACGGCCACCATGTCGTTGAAGACACAGCCATTGCCCTCGGCCAGGCTCTCTTGATGGCTCTGGGTGACAAGGCTGGGATCACTCGCTTCGGGGAGGCCACCGTACCTCTCGACGAGGCTCTGGCATCCTGTGTGATTGATATTTCAGGGCGCGGGTACGCAGTATGCTCCGGTGAACCCGCTCAGCAAGCTTACGCCCGCATCGGCGGCTCCGGGGTCGTCTACATGGGTTCGATGACCCGTCATGTGATCGAGTCTTTGGCCTCGAATGCAGCGATGTGCATTCATATGCGTGTCCTGGCAGGACGCGATGCCCACCACATCGTTGAAGCCCAGTACAAGGCTCTAGCTCGCGCCCTGCGTACTGCTGTGAGCCTAGACCCGAAGATTCTTGGAATTCCGTCCACGAAGGGTGCCCTGTGAGTTCGGTTGTCGTCTTGGACTACGGGTCGGGCAACATTCACTCAGTGGTGCGAGCCATTGAAGGTACCGGTGCACAGGTTACTGTTTCATCATCTACCAGCGATGCCTGCAGCGCTGATGGCTTGGTTGTTCCCGGTGTGGGTGCCTTTGCTGCCTGCATGGATCAATTACACGCTATTGATGGGGATCAGATCATCCGGGAGCGTGTCGAAGCCGGTGCGCCGATCCTTGGTATCTGTGTGGGCCATCAGATCCTTTTCTCGGCTGGAGTTGAGCACGGGATTCATGCCCAAGGAGTGGGGCTCTTCCCTGGAATCGTTCAAGCGCTACCAACCGCACGGCTGCCGCATATGGGCTGGAATGAGGTGACACCAGGGGAGGGATCGACATTTTTGACCGACATCGACCGGTTCTACTTTGTCCACTCCTATGGTGTGTTGTCGGGTGAGGATATCCCACAGGATGCTGTCGGTAGTTGGACTAACCATGATGGGGTGAATCTTCTTTCCGCAGTGGAATATGGTCCGGTGTTATCGACCCAATTCCATCCCGAGAAATCCGGTCGCGCAGGCCTAGCTCTGCTGCAGCGCTGGGTTGATTCCTTGGAGGACTCATGAGCGAATTCACGATCTATCCCGCCGTTGATATTCAGTATGGCCGTGCCGTTCAGCTAGAGAAGGGGATATCTTCGACCGAGAAGGTCTTCGGAGAGCCGATGGACATGGCGGAACGCTGGAAAGCTGAGGGCGCGCAGTGGCTGCATTTGGTCGATCTTGATGCTGCCTTTGGACGCGGCTCCAATGCTGAGCAGGTCGCACAGATTGTTGCCGAATCTGGGCTGAAGGTGGAACTCACCGGTGGAATTCGCGATGATGCCTCACTCGAACGGGCCTTGGCAACCGGATGTGAACGAGTCAATATCGGCACAGCAGCGGTCGAAAACCCGCAGTGGTGCGATGAAGTTATCCGTACCTACGGTGATCGGGTAGCCATCGCTCTCGACGTACGCGGTGAGTCCTTAGCCACGAGGGGATGGACCTCGACCCAAGGTGATCTATGGACGATGATCGATCGTCTGAACGATGCTGGGTGTTCCCGCCTCGTGGTCACCGACACTGAGTCTGACGGAACCTTGACCGGGGCCAATGTGAAGCTGCTGATCAAGGTCTGTGTGCGTACTCCCGCTCAAGTTGTGGCTTCTGGTGGGATTGCGAGCCTTGATGACATCGCAGCTTTGTCTGAACTGACTCACCTGGGTCTGGACGGAGCAATCGTCGGAACAGCCCTGTATCTGGGTGAATTCACCTTTGCACAGGCTTATCAAGCCGCGAACGCACATATCGGCGAATGAGAAAAGGTAGAGTTGGAACGTTAATGATGGAAGGTAGAAGATGAGCGGTCACTCCAAGTGGGCAACAACCAAGCATAAGAAGGCGGCACTGGATGCCAAGCGAGGCAAGCTCTTTGCCAAGCTGATTAAGAACATCGAAGTCGCAGCCAAGATCGGCGGAGGAGATCCAGCAGGAAATCCCACCCTCTATGACGCCATCCTGAAGGCCAAGAAATCATCGGTCCCCGCTGATAACATCGATCGCGCTGTCAAGCGCGGCTCCGGTGCTGAATCGGGCGGTGCAGACTGGATCAATATCACCTACGAAGCCTATGGGCCTGCTGGTGTCGCCATACTCATCGAGTGTCTGACTGATAACCGCAACCGTTCTGCTTCTGAGGTACGCATCGCCGTCACCCGCAATGGAGGCACCATGGCCGATGTGGGATCAGTAGCCCGACTCTTCTCCCGCAAGGGCATCGTCACAGTGACCAAGACCCAAGACGGCAAGGAGATCACCGATTTGGATCTGATGGAAGCCACCCTCGAAGCCGACCCCGAAGCGATCAATGATGAAGGCGATGTCTTCGAGATCATCTGCGATCCGCCGGCGTTGGTTAGTGTTCGTACGGCTGTCCACGAGGCCGGAATCGATTATGATTCCGCAGACATTGCTTTCCAGCCGTCCTTCACCTCGCCGATCACCGATGCGGATGTGGCACGCAAGCTCTACAAGATTCTGGACGCACTCGATGACTGTGATGATGTCCAGGATGTGTACTCCAACGAGGACCTTGACGCTGGCGTTGAGGCCCAACTCGAAGAAGACTGATTCTGGAGGTTCCATGCTGGTTCTCGGAGTAGATCCGGGTCTGACTCGGTGTGGGATCGGAGTTGTTGAAGGCACACCAGGGCGTGCACGCCTGATTGAGGCGGGCGTGATCCGTACGGATTCAGCCTTGGAAACCGAACGCCGACTTCTGGTGATTGAAGAAGGTCTCCAAGAATGGATCCTCAGGCATAAACCGGAGGTAGTGGCCATTGAGCGGGTCTTTGCCCAACACAATCTCATGACCGTCATCGGTACGGCCCAAGCAGCCGGGGTAGCGATGCTTGTCGCTGCCCGCCATGGATTATCGGTCTACCAGCACACACCCTCTGAAGTGAAAGCCGCCATCACCGGCTCAGGGCGCGCCGACAAGAAGCAGGTGGGAAATATGGTGTGCCGTATCCTCGGCCTGGAGGCAGCCCCCAAGCCTGCCGATGCTGCGGATGCCGTCGCACTAGCTATTTGCCATTCTTGGCGTGGCGTTGCTGACCAACGACTGGCTCAAGCTGCCAAGGTGGGTACAGTGAGAAAGGTCGGTCGATGATTGCGCAATTGAATGGGACTGTCGTTGACATCGGGCCAACCTCGGCTGTGCTGAATGTGTCCGGGGTTGGTTTCCAGATTCTGTGCACCCCGCATACCTGTGCCAACTTGGAGATTGACGGCCCTGCTTCGCTCTTCACTCACCTTGCTGTGCGAGAAGATGCCTTGACTCTCTATGGGTTCTCGACCGCCGAAGAACGCGAAGCCTTTCTGCTTGCTCAGTCTGTGACTGGGATCGGACCGAAGATGGCCTTAGGGATCGTGGCTCACCTGAGTCCTGCTCAGTTCCGCCAGGCTGTACGAACCGAGAACCTTAGTGCGCTATCGAAGGTCCCTGGGGTGGGTACGAAGACAGCCCAGCGGCTTGTCTTGGAACTCAAGGACAAGGTTCTGACCCTGCCCGGGACAACCCAGGAGGTTCTGCATTCGCCCTCGCAGTGGCAGGAACAGGTCGTTGATGGGCTGATTGGACTGGGATACTCCGCTAAAGATGCCCAGGCAGCCTGGGAGAGGGTTGCTGCGGCGGCTTCCGATCCATCCGTCACAGTCTCCCAGTTGATGAAGACAGCCTTGCAATCCCTAGCGAAGGGATGACATGGACGACCATTCTCCCCTCGATCCGCTCCAAGACGCGGATGATGTCACCGTCGAAGCTGCCCTGCGACCCCCAGAACTGGCACAGTTCATGGGCCAGCAGCGTGTGGTTGACCAACTCAGTCTTCTGCTCGATGCCGCGAAGTCGAGAGGATCCGTTCCTGATCACGTGCTGTTGTCCGGGCCTCCAGGGCTGGGAAAAACCACCTTGGCGATGATCATTGCCCATGAGATGAGTGCACCCCTGCGTATTTCGTCGGGGCCTGCGATCCAGCATGCCGGAGACTTGGCGGCAATCCTGTCAGGGCTCAGCCAAGGCGAGGTCTTTTTCCTGGATGAAATTCATCGTATGTCCCGCCCGGCAGAAGAGATGCTCTATCTGGCGATGGAAGACTTCCGTGTTGATGTCGTGGTAGGTAAGGGAGCAGGAGCTACCGCGATTCCGCTGGAAATTCCGCCCTTCACTCTGGTGGGTGCCACCACTCGTGTGGGTCTGCTTCCAGGGCCTCTGCGGGATCGTTTCGGGTTCACCGCCCAACTCGATTATTACGACGAGGATACTCTGGCCCGTATTGCTGCACGTTCGGCGGGCGTCCTCGGCATTGAGATGAAACCGGGATCCGCCCAAGTGATCGCCTCACGATCACGGGGAACACCTAGGATCGTGAACCGCCTGCTGCGCCGCGTACGTGACTATGCGCAAGTCAAGGGTTCAGGGATTATCACGCCTACGATCTCGCAAGCTGCGCTCGATCTCTTTGAAGTCGATGAACTGGGTTTGGATCGCCTCGACCGAGAGGTACTTGCGGCGGTTTGCCAGAAATTCGGCGGCGGTCCTGTGGGTTTGTCGACCCTGGCCATTGCCGTGGCAGAGGAGGCTGCCACGATCGCAGAGGTAGCCGAACCCTTCCTTGTACGCCTGGGTTTCCTGATGAGAACTCCGCGCGGCAGAGTGGCAACGCCTGCTGGTTTCACTCACCTTGGCCTGCCGGTGAAGGTGCAGCCGGACCTTTTCTCATGAGATTCACCAAGCAAATTCTGTTTCTTAGGTAAGATCGCGATAGGCTTGGTGGGGTTATCCATAGAATCATACGGAGACAAACATGGAATTAATCGGGATTTTCCTCCTCGTAGGTGTGGGCATGTACTTTTTGATGGTACGGCCTGCCCAGAAACAGCAGAAGCAGCAGCGCGCGATGATGGATGCGCTTGATGTGGGTGTACGGGTCATGCTGGGGTCAGGGATTTACGGTACCATCCGCCACTTAGGGGAAAAGCAAGCAGTTATTGAGATCTCTCCGGGGGTGGACCTCACCATTCTTCGTGCAGCGATTCGCAGCGTCGTAACTCCGGAGGAAGAAGAGTTTGAATACTCCGACGACCAAGCCGTAGAAGCAGACCACTATGAAGATATGGTTGACTACGAAGCAGATATCGCATCAGCCTTTGGTCCCGAAGAAGCCGAAGATACAGAAGAAACTGAAGATTCCGAAGATACCGAAGAAACAGAAGAAACCGATCAGATCGAGGACACCGATCAGTCCGAAGAGAATAAGGGGGCATAGTGCCTGCAAGTTCTACACGCCGGCGCAATCCGGCGGCAACAATCATTAGCTGCATAGTAGTCATCGCTCTGCTTGTGGTCATCATGGCATTCTCGGGGTCTTGGACCCCGAAGTTGGGTCTGGACCTTTCCGGCGGCACGACAATCACACTGACGGCCATCAACGAGTCTGGGACCGGCGCCATCGATCAAGATAGTCTGGCTCAAGCGCGTACCATCATCCAGAACAGGGTTGACTCCCTGGGTGTTGGTGAGGTGTCGGTGACGACCTCCGGGAATAACCAGATTCTGGTCAGCGCCCCCAATGTTCAAGGTGATGCCCTAGTTGAGATGGTGGGACAGACTGCTCAGTTGGAGTTCCGTCGGGTCTATGACTTAGCTCAATCTGTGTCTGTTGCTCCGGGAGAGGCCACAGAACTCCCGAAGATTCCTGACGAGGTCACCGAACGCCCATCAGCACCGACAACAGACCTGCCTGAGGATGACGCGGGACGCTTGGCTCTCTTGACCCAACAACTAGCGTGGGTTCCAGAAGAAGGTGATGAGGCCGACTTCGCAGATTTCCAGTGCGGAGACGTCATACCCCAGGTCTGGGATCAGGCCTTCTTTGCCTGTCCGCGCGGAACAGATACCGCTGGTGAAGCCGTCTATAAGTATCTTCTTGGTCCTCGCCTGATGGAAGGCAACGTCGTTACAGATGCCCGCGTGACAATTCCGCAAGGACAGCTCACCCGAGTTGTGTCGCTGAGCCTGAACTCCTTGGGAGCTTCCTTGTTCGCTGAGGCAACCGATGCCCTGTCGAAGGGGACCTCGCCGCAGGATCAGTTCGCGATTGTTCTTGACGGCAAAGTTATTTCAGCGCCTGTGGTTCATGAAAAAATTCCGGGTGGGAACGCGCAGATCTCGGGTTCTTTCACTCAGGAGACTGCTCAGAATCTGGCAAACATCCTGAAGTATGGTTCCCTGCCTCTGACCTTCGAGTTGTCCAATGTCGACACTGTGTCGGCATCTTTGGGCGGTGACCAACTGGCAGCCGGGCTGATCGCAGGCGGAATCGGTCTCTTATTGGTTCTGATCTACTGCTTGGTCTACTACCGTGCACTGGTGATCGTGGTCTTCTCCTCGCTGCTGGTGGCAGGTGGTTCGGTCTACACCCTCATCGTTCTCTTCGGCGAGTCCCTGAGCTTCGCTCTGTCACTGCCAGGTCTGGCAGGTGTGATCGTCGCCATCGGTATTACCGCAGACTCCTTCGTCATTTTCTTCGAGCGAATACGTGACGAAGCCCGTGAGGGTAGATCTCTGAAGTCGGCTGTGGAGGTCGGCTGGGAGAGAGCCCGGCGTACGATCGTCATCGCTGACGCAGTGTCGATTCTGTCCGCAGTGATCCTCTTCATTCTTTCTATCGGTGCCATTAAGGGCTTCGCCTTTACCCTGGGTCTGACCACACTGGTAGACCTCGCACTGATCTTCTTCTTTACCAAGCCCCTAGTGTCTTTGCTGGTGAAGACAAAGTACTTCGGTCAAGGAAAGAAGTTCTCCGGCTTTGAAGCTGAGCATCTCGGCTTAGTCGGCACCCGAAAACCACGGCCCCGTGCCCTGTCGACCGCAAAGGAGGCGTGAGTCATGTCTGACAAGAAGTCGACCGAGACGGTCATCGAAGAAATAGCTGAACCCGCCAAGAAGTCCAGCTTTGCCCACCGACTGTGGTCGGGCGAGATTTCCTATGAATTCGTCGGCAACTGGCGGCGTTGGTACATCATCTCTGCGGTTCTGCTCGTGATTTCGATCGGGGCGATCCTCTTCCAGGGGCTCCACCTCGGCATCGAGTTCCGAGGCGGATCGAACTTCAAGGTAAGTGTTGAAGCGATCACCGCTGACACCGCAGATGAGTTCCGAGTTGCCGTATTGAACTCCGGGGTGCGCAACCTCGACAGCGTCTCTGTGGTCACCATCGGATCGAACCGTGTGTCCATCGAGACCCGTGACCTCGACGTAGACGAACAGATCATGGTACGCGAAGCTATCGCCAAGCAGGCTGGGACGACATCGGATCTAGTCGACTACCAGCAAATCGGATCCTCCTGGGGTAAACAGGTGACCCAACAGGCTGGGATCGCTCTGGTTGTCTTCCTTGTCCTGGTGTGCCTACTGATGTCGGTCTACTTCCGAGACTGGAAGATGGCGCTGTCAGGACTCATCGGTCTGATCCACGACATGACGATCACCATCGGAATGTACGCTCTGGTCGGGTTCACAGTGACACCTGCCACACTGACAGGTCTGCTCACTATCCTCGGATACTCCCTGTACGACACCGTCGTAGTCTTCGACAAGATTCGTGAGAACACTGCGAACCTCGACGATTGCAAGGCCACCTATCCTGAACTGGCAAACAAGTCGGTCAACCAGATTCTGGTGCGTTCGATCAACACCACCACCATCGGTGTTCTTCCGGTGGCAGCGATCCTCTTCGCAGGTGCCTTCATCTTAGGTTCCGGCCCGCTCGAAGACATTGGTCTGGCGCTGTTCGTCGGTATGATCGTCGCTGCTTACTCCTCAATCTTCATCGCCACCCCGGTGTTGGTGCAGTTGAGGATGATGGAGCCCGGCATGAAGCAGCAGGCTATGAGGGTTGCCAAGCGCCGCGAGAAGCTGACAAAAGCTGGTGCGCCTGAGGTCGCAGTAGCGTCCCCAGCCTTCACTATGTCAGTCGAGACATCCGAACCAGGTGCCTTCATTCGTCAGCAGCCCATCCGTACTACGCGGTCAAAACGAGGCAAATAACACATGACCGATCCTCGAATCGAGTTAATTTCTTCCTACATCGTTGATGTAGCAGACTTTCCCTCCCCTGGGGTCGTCTTCAAAGACATCACGCCCCTGTTGGGCTGCAATGAGGCCTACCAGGCATGTGTTGAAGCGCTGGTGGACTTAGCTCCTGGCGATGTCGATGTGGTCGTCGGAATCGAAGCACGCGGATTCGTCTTCGCAGCACCGGTGGCTCTGGCTCTGGGTGTGGGATTCGTTCCCGTACGTAAACCAGGCAAGCTTCCCAGGGATGTCTACTCCCAGTCCTTCGACCTTGAGTACGGCAAAGACACCCTCGCCATCCACCAGGATGCGATCCACAAAGGAGCCCGCGTCATGATCATCGATGATGTCCTGGCTACTGGAGGTACGGTATCAGCCACCACGAAACTGATTGATCGCCTGGGTGCCGAGGTTGTCGAAATCGGCATCGTTCTCGAACTCGGCTTCCTTGGCGGTCGAGCCCACCTGTCCTCGCAAGGCATCAACAATATTCACGCTCTCATCACGACCTAGACCTCAAGTGGCCAGGAGACTTTCATTCGCCCGGTAGAATGGAGCGCCTAGGGAAGCGAAGATGACCACTAACACCGATTCCACTGGCGTGGATACCGTAGACCGTTCGGAGCAAAATCTACCGACGGCAGACTTTGGTGCGTATGCTCAGGGGCTAGAAGAACTGTGTGAGTCAGCACGTCTGTCCCATCCTGAAACCCAGATTGCGAATCTCTATTTCGCCTTTGAGGTTGCGAAACGATGGCACGAGGGTCAGACTCGTACCTCGGGGGAGCCCTATATTACTCACCCACTTGCCGTGGCAAAGATTGTTGCGGATCTGGGGATGAATGAGCCCACGATCGTGGCGGCTCTTCTCCACGACACTGTCGAGGATACTGACTACACTCTGGAGGCGATGACCAACGACTTCTCAGCAGAAGTCGCGCAGATGGTTGATGGGGTCACTAAACTGGATCGATCTCTGTACGGAGACTTCGCTAAGGCCGAGACCATCCGTAAGATCATCGTGGCGATGTTCCAGGATATCCGCGTGGTTGTCATCAAACTCGCCGATCGGCTGCATAATATGCGTACGATCTCATCTCTGAGCCCTGACAAGCAGAATCGAGTGGCAAAAGAAACCCTGGAGATCTATGCCCCTCTGGCTCACCGACTCGGGATGAACATGGTGAAATGGGAGTTGGAAGATCTTGCCTTTGCGGCCCTTCAGCCCAAGATCTACAATCAGATTCTTCATCAAGTCGCCGCTGAGCAGCCAGCCCGTGAAAAGATCCTTCAAGAGATTGTTCCCGTGGCTTTGAAATCCCTAGAATCGAAGGGAATCCATGCCAGGGTCTATGGCCGCCCCAAGCATTACTACTCGATCTACCAGAAGATGGTCGTACGAGGCCGCGACTTCACCGACATCTATGATCTGATGGGTTTGAGAGTCTTGGTGGAGACGGAAAACGAGTGCTATCTCACGATGGCTGCCATTCACCAGCTCTGGCAGCCGCTGCCGGGGCGGTTCAAGGATTACATTGTCAATCCGAAGTACTCTACCTACCAGTCACTCCACACCACGGTCGTCGGTCCTCAAGGAAAGCCGGTTGAGTTCCAGATCCGTACTCGCGAAATGCATAGAAATGCTGAGTACGGGGTTGCTGCCCACTGGAAGTACAAGAAGAATCCCACCTCGAAGCGTGGTACGGCCCGGCTTGATCCCATGGATTTACTCTGGGTCAAGAGGCTCAGTCTATGGCAGGCAGAAGAGGATGACCCTGGGGTCTTCCTGGATAGTCTGACCGCGGAACTTGCCGGCAAAGAGGTAATGGTCTTCTCCCCGAACTCCGACCTCTACTTTCTAGCCCACGGAGCAACCCCGGTCGATTTTGCTTACTCTATTCACACTGAGGTCGGCCACCACTGCATCGGTGCTCGCATCAACGGAAAGCTTGTGCGCCTCGACACCCCGCTCAGTGACGGTGACGTCTGTGAGATTCTCACGACCAAATCCGCGGATGCCGGTCCCTCGCGGGACTGGCTGGACTTTGTGAAGTCTCCGCGTGCTCGTCAAAAGATCAATCAGTTCTTCTCCAAGGAACGCCGCGACCTGTCGATCGAAGCGGGCCGTGACGCTCTGGCTAAGCAACTTCGTCATTCGGGGTTGCCGCTGCAGAGAATCCTCACCCTGCCGTACCTCACTGCTGTTGCTTCCAAACTGCGTTTTCCAGATGTTCCGGGTTTGTACGCCGGAGTGGGGGAGGGCAAGGTTAGTGCCCAACGAGTTGTCGATCAGTTGATCGCACTCGAGGGCGGTAAGGAACACGCCGCTGAGGAGCACTTCGAGGACCGCCCGATCTTCCATACCCCTCGCAGGGAACTGCAGCACTCCAGTGCAGGTGTTCAGGTGGAAGGGGATTCGGATGTCTTGGTGAAGCTGGCTCGCTGCTGCACCCCGGTTCCCGGTGATGAAATCCTGGGCTTCGTGACCAGAAGTCAAGGAGTCTCCGTCCACCGCCGTGACTGTCGCAACGTCCAGGATCTCCTGACGACTCCAGAACGCATCCTCCATGTTTCCTGGACAGCGAATGCGCGAACGAATTACCTGGTCACCATCAGTATTGAGGGGCTTGATCGCACAGGTCTGCTCGCCGACATCACCGCCACGCTAGCAGAGGATAAGGTATCGATCGTCTCCGCACAGGTCCAAGTCGGCAAAGATCGTACGACACACATGACATTGTCTTTTGAGATCCCTGACCCTGGATTCCTCCACCAGGTCATCAAGAAGGTACGAACAGTCCCTGAGGTGACCGAAGTACGGCGTATGAACGCCTGATCTTTAGGCGTTCAGTTCATCCAGGGTTTGCTGGGCCTGATCCAACCAAATCTGATAGGTCGCAATAGAAGCGGTTGCCTTCGAGATCTGGGACTTGTCACCCTTCGCCTCAGCCTTGGCAAGCTGATCCTGCAGCTTCGCAATTTGGGTGGCGAACAGGTTCACCGTCTCTTGGGCGCGGGCGCGGGTCTGAGGATCGGTTCTTGCCCACTCACGCCTATCAGCTTCATCGATGGCCGACTCGATGGCGCGTACCCTCGAATCAACAGCTTTCATTTGATCAGCAGGCACACGGCCCAAAACATTGAAGGCAGAGATGAACTCTCGGTAGGCGGCGCGCGCCTTGGCAACATCGGTGACCGGCAGAATCTCTGATTCCGCCTTGGTGAGCAACTCCAGCTTAGCGGTCAGGTTGGACTGGAACTCCTCATCCTGGGCGGTGAAAACCTCGGAGCGCCGGGTGAAGAAGTCATCCTGGATGGCACGGAACCGTGTCCACAGAGCATCATCGATGTGACGTCCTGCGCCTCCGGCAGCCTTCCAGCGCGCCATCAGCGTACGGAATGCGGCAGCGGTGGAACCCCAGTCGGAGGATTGGGCTAGGGACTCAGCTTCAGCGATGATGGCTTCCTTGGTTTCCCGGGCCTCACCCTGGGCCACACTGAGTTCTGCGAAATGGGCCTTGCGCCGACGAGTGTAGGTCGTACGGGCGGTTGAGAAACGGTGCCAGAGTTCGTCATCGGCTGCTCTGTCCAGGCGCGGTAGTGTCTTCCACTCATCGAGAAGATCCCGGTATTTCTGAACCCCGGTTCCCCAATCATTGCTGACGGCGAGCCGCTCAGCCAGCACGACCATCTCATCTTTTCGAGTACGAGCCTCGGCGATCGCCTTAGCTTTCTCTTCGCGCCTGACCTCAGCCTGAGCATCAATCACTTCGGTCAGCGGATCCAAGCGAGCCGCCAGACCTTCCAGGTCACCAACTGCGTTCGCTTCAAGAATGGTGGTACGCAGATGCTGAATGGATCGACGCGCCTCATCGGGGCTGAGGGCCCCGTTGCGGACTCTCTGAGTGAGTAAGGTGACTTCCACCTCCAAGGCCTGTGCTCGGCGCTCAAAGAAGGCTAAAGCCTGCTCTGGTGTGGCGTCGGGAACCTGCCCGACTGCGCGCTCTGTGTCTTGGATAATTACATAGACAGTTCCGTCTTCGGCAACGCGTCCGAAGGCAGAAGGCCGTGGAGATTCAGTCATGCGTTCCATCTTGCCCGATTTCGCCGATTTTTGCCTGTCGATTCAGCCAATACTTAGCCTTGTGCTGGAATTGTTATAAATCCGTGATGAAGTACGCTGACCTCAATAACTGTAGGCTTGGACAATGGCTTCGATTTCCGGATTCCCCGAGTTTCTTCCCCAAGGTCGTATGGTGGAGACCCGTGCGCTGAAAATACTGTCGTCGGTCTTTGAATTACACGGCTTCGCCAATATCCAAACTCGTGCTGTTGAGCCGGTTGAAGAATTGAGCCGCAAGGGAGAAATCACCAAGGAAGTTTACGCTGTACGACGCATCCATGCCGGGGCCGATGATACCGATGACTTTGGACTTCACTTCGATCTGACGGTTCCTTTTGCACGCTATGTTCTCGACAATGCCGGGCATCTGAACTTTCCTTTTCGCCGTTATCAGATTCAGCCGGCATGGCGCGGGGAGAGGCCCCAAGAGGGCCGCTACCGGGAATTCTGGCAAGCAGATATCGACATCGTCGGGCTTAATGAACTGAGCTTCCACCACGATATCGAGGTGGTGCTCGTCATGCTGGAAGCCTGCCAGCGTCTCGAAGAAGAATTGGGTATCCCACCCGTGCTGATGAGGATCAATAATCGAAAATTGATCCAAGGTTTTTACACAGGTTTAGGTATCACCGACCCTATGGCAGTGATTCAAATCATTGATAAGCTCCCCAAGATCGGCGTCCGCGGTGTCACCCAAATGCTGGCAGAGCTTGGAACCGATGGCGATGTCATCGACAAGATTCTTACCTTCGCTTCAATTGAGAGTCGTACTGACTTTGCCCGTGAGGTGGGTGCCTTGGGGATCACTAACGAGATGGTTGAACAAGGGATCCTAGAACTAGAAACCCTGCTCGCAGCCGTGATCGGACGGTTCCCGGACAATGTGGTCGTCGACGCCAAGATTGCGCGCGGGTTGGACTATTACACCGGGTCAGTCTTCGAACTGGAACTGGTGGGGAATGAGTCACTGGGGACAATCTGTGCCGGCGGGCGCTATGACAGCCTTGCTACAGACGGTAAGACCACCTATCCAGGGGTGGGAATCTCCTTTGGTGTGAGTCGGGTCTTTGCGCCGTTGATCTCCAAGTCCAAGCTCGTTGCATCACGCTGCGTACCCTCTGTGATTTTGATTGCCGTTGATAGTGACGACCAGCGCGCCCAGGCAGACGAGGTTGCCGCAGCTCTGCGCAGCCGAGGAATCTGCTGTGAGGTGTCTCCCAATTCCGCGAAGTACGGCAAGCAGATCCGCTTTGCTGATCGGCGCGGGATCCCGTACGTGTGGTTTGGAACCTTGCAAGGCCAAGTCAAGGACATTCGTACTGGCGATCAGGAAGATGCCGATGCGACATCGTGGACCCCGCCATCAGAAGATGCCCGTCCCCAGATCATTCAGGGCTAGAACCCCGGAATTGAGTCAGGTGCTACACTGATTGCTCGGATCGCGTACTGTCTATGCGCTTGATCAAGAAAGGAATACGTCGATGATTCGCACCCATGAGTCAGGATTGCTGACAAGCACAAACATATCGGAAACGGTCACCTTGGCAGGATGGGTGAATTCCCGTCGTGATCATGGGGGAGTAGTTTTCGTTGACCTGCGGGATGGTACGGGAATAGTCCAGTGTGTCATCCGTGAAGAATTGGTCGATGCTCTAGGAGCCCACAAACTGCGCAGCGAGTTCTGTTTGGCTGTGACTGGTGTGGTAGAACCCCGATCCGACGATACAGTAAACCCGAATATGCCCACCGGTGAGATCGAGGTTGTCGTCGCCGAAATCGAGATTCTGAATCCTAGTGCACCGCTTCCTTTCCCAGTAGATGAACGAGTCAATGTTGGTGAGGATGCCCGCTTCACCCATCGCTACATTGATTTGCGCCGACCTGATCAAGGCAGGGCACTGCGGTTGCGTTCCCAGATCAACCATGCTGCACGCCAGGTGCTGTGGGGCCATGACTTCATTGAAATTGAGACACCAACTCTGACTCGATCCACCCCCGAGGGTGCCCGCGACTTCGTTGTTCCTGCCCGACTCAACCCAGGTTCCTGGTACGCGCTGCCGCAAAGCCCTCAACTCTTCAAACAGTTGCTCATGGTGGCTGGGATGGAGAGGTATTACCAGATCGCCCGCTGCTACCGCGACGAGGATTTCCGGGCTGATCGTCAGCCGGAGTTCACCCAGCTTGACGTGGAGATGAGCTTCGTTGACCAAGAAGACGTTATTGCCCTAGCCGAAGAGATACTGGTGGCCCTGTGGAAGCTGATTGATGTGGATCTCAGCACTCCCTTTGACCGAATCACGTATACAGATGCCATGAACCGCTATGGGTCAGACAAACCAGACCTGCGTTTCGACCTCGAAATCACCGAACTTACCGATGTTTTTTCTCACACCGAGTTTCGGGTCTTCCAGGCACCCTATGTCGGTGCTGTGGTGATGGCAGGCGGGGCAAGCCTGCCGAGGCGCCAGTTCGATGCCTGGCAGGAGTGGGCTAAGCAGCGCGGAGCCAGAGGCTTGGCCTATGTCACCATTTCGCAGGATGGGGAGATGGGCGGACCTGTGGCCAAGAATCTTTCCGAAGAAGAAGTCGCCCAATTGGCCCCTCGTACCGGTGCCAAACCCGGCGATGCGATCTTCTTTGCCGCCGGACCTCGCACGAAATCGCAGGCCCTGCTGGGTGCTGCCCGCAATGAGATAGGTCAACGGTTGGGACTCATCGACAAGGATGGGTGGAGCTTTGTGTGGGTGGTTGATGCACCTCTGTTCAAGTCGACTTCCGATGCTCAGGCCGAAGGTGATGTAGCGGTGGGTGCCGGTGCATGGACAGCAGTCCACCATGCCTTCACGTCCCCGAAGCCCGATTGCATCGATAGCTTCGATACCGACCCAGCCTCAGCACTTGCGTACGCCTATGACATTGTCTGCAACGGCAATGAGATCGGCGGCGGGTCCATCAGGATCCATCGCAGGGATATCCAAGAACGCGTTTTTGCAGTCATGGGCCTGAGTGAAGACGAAGTGGGCGAGAAGTTCGGTTTCTTGCTGAATGCTTTCCAGTACGGCGCACCGCCTCACGGCGGAATCGCTTTCGGATGGGACCGCATCGTTGCTCTGCTGGCTGGGATGGACTCCATTAGAGAGGTCATCGCGTTCCCCAAGACTGGGAATGGTTATGATCCTCTGACTGGTGCACCTGCACCGATAACCCTGGCGCAAAGACGTGAAGCAGGGGTGGATTTCAAGGCAAAAGACTGATCTGTTATGGGATTGTTGTGAAACTGTGACCCGATAAACGCGGTTTGAAATGGCTGAAGCTATCAAACTCCCGGTAAGTTAGATAGGAAAAGTACGACAGTCGTACATCCATAACATCGATTGGACGAAAAGTGAAGAAATTCCTAGCATCGGCCGCACTTGTCACAGCAGCGGCTCTTGCATTGAGTGGTTGCGGAACACCAACCGAACCCAATGAAACACCCTCCAATGACAACACCCCGGCTGCCTCATTCTTGGCATGCATGGTCTCTGATCAGGGCGGTTTTGATGACAAGTCCTTCAACCAGTCAGGCTTTGAGGGATTGAAGAAGGCTGAGACTGACCTTGGTGTATCCATTAACTGGGCTGAGTCACAAAATGCTTCAGACTTTGAGCCGAACCTAGCCTCGATGCAGGCCCAAGAATGTGATTTGACCATCACCGTTGGCTTCATGCTTGCCGGAGCAACCCAGACTCAGGCTGAGGAGTTCCCCAACACCCAGTTTGCGATCGTCGATGACAATTCAATCGTTTTGCCGAATGTGAAGCCTCTGGTCTTCAAGACCTCGGATGCTGCCTTCTTGGGCGGCTACCTCGCAGCGGCTTACTCCAAGACCGGTAAGGTCGCCACCTTCGGTGGAATGCCGATCCCCTCAGTCACCATCTTCATGGATGGCTTCGTTGACGGCGTCGCCCGTTACAATGAGGATTTCCAGGCAGAGGTTGAGGTTCTCGGTTGGGACAAGACCACCCAGAATGGTTCCTTCACTGGTGACTTCGAAGATCAGTCCAAGGGACAGAACACCACCAAGAACTTCATCGATCAGGGCGCTGACGTGGTCATGCCCGTCGCCGGCCCGGTTGGCCTTGGCGCTGCTGCAGCGGCTAAGGAAGCCGGAAACGTCGCCATCATTTGGGTGGACGCCGATGGTTACGACTCCGTGATCCAGTACAAGGATCTCTTCCTGACCTCAGTGATGAAGCAGATCGGCGCGTCGGTCTTCGACACCATCAAGGAAGCTCAGGCTGGAAACTTCTCCAACGCCCCCTATATTGGCACCCTGGCCAATGGCGGTGTCGGGATTGCTCCTCTTCATGACTTTGAAGATGCAGTTTCCCAAGAGGTCAAGGATAAGGTAGCCCAGCTCGCCGAGGATATTGCATCCGGCGCTCTGGTGGTCACCTCTCCTTCGGATCCTAAGTAAGCTCCTCGGTGGCCAGTAGCGTCATTTGCCGGTCACCGAGTGAAATACATCAGTTGGGCTTGGGTCGTTATACGACCCAAGCCCAATACTTATATCCTCCCCAGTACCCAATCCGGTAGGGTATTTGTAGCTGATTGGCCAAGGAGGATCCATGAGATTGGAATTGCGTGGAGTCACGAAGAAATTCGGTGATTTTGTTGCCAATGATTCCATTGATCTCGTTGTAGAGCCGGGACAGATCCATGCCCTTCTCGGGGAAAACGGCGCAGGAAAATCCACCCTGATGAATGTGCTGTATGGGTTGTACGAAGCTGATGCCGGATCCATTCTTCTTGATGGTCGCCCCGTACACTTCTCGGGCCCTGGAGATGCCATCGAAGCAGGTATCGGCATGGTCCACCAACACTTCATGCTCGTTCCGGTCTTTACGGTGGCTGAGAACGTCGTGATGGGCACCGAGCCCACAGGTCCGCTTGGCCTGATCAATCGAGCAAAGGCCCGCACACTGGTGAAAGAGATTTCCGATCGTTTCGGCTTTGATGTCGACCCAGATGCACTGGTCGATGATCTTCCTGTCGGGGTCCGGCAGCGAGTCGAGATCATCAAGGCTCTGTCACGAAGTGCCCAGATTCTTATCCTGGACGAACCAACTGCGGTTCTGACTCCGCAAGAGACCGATGAGTTGATGGACATCATGCGTCAGCTTAAGGAATCAGGCACCTCCATTGTTTTCATTACCCATAAGCTTCGTGAAGTCCAGGAAGTCGCAGATACGATTACTGTTATTCGCCATGGCAAAGTTGTGGGTACGGCTCTACCGAGCGCATCGCAGACTCAATTGGCGTCAATGATGGTTGGCCGTGCGGTGGACCTTCGCGTCAATAAGCACATCGCTCATGCGGAAAATGCCGTCCTTGATGTGCGGGATCTGTGTCTGGCTGATCGGGAAAACAGAGTACTGCTCGATAATGTGTCCTTTACTGTTGGGGCTGGTGAAATACTGGCTGTGGCA